>DATFGS010000153.1:0-14406 GCA_035249225.1 Candidatus Methylomirabilota bacterium
ACGCCGTCCGCGGTCACGTACCCCGGCACCCACACGTAGGTCGTGTACACCGTCGGCACCCACTGGTAGGCCCAGTAGCCGGCGCAGCACACCACCGAGGGGCTGGTGAAGACCGGCGGCCGGCCCGGGTGGCCGGGGGGCGGCTGTACCGGCGTGGCGGGCGCGGGACGGGGCTCGACCGGCCCGGGCGGCGGTGTCATGGCGAAGGGGTTCGGCGCCAGCACGGTGGGGCGCAGCTCGCCGGCGATCGCCGGACCGAACAGCGCAAGACTTGCCCCGAGACTCAGGACGACGGCGAGTGTTCTCATGCTCGATCGGACGCCTTCCCCGACAGCCCTATTCTGCCATCGTCGCCCCGGCCGGAGAAGCCGGGTTTCAGGAGGGGATCTCGGCTCTCGCCTTGCGCAAGTCGTCGAGATCCTTGCTGGAAACCGCGTAGATCGCGGGGTCGGCCTTGAGCTTCACGTAGGTGACCGCGCCGTCCGTGCGCCCGACCTGCAGCGTGGCCAGCTCGGCGCCGCCGTCCTTGAACACGGACACCTCCAGCTCCGGCTTGTCGAAGCCCCACTTGGCCGCATCCTCCGGACCCTTGGCCGCGATCTCCTTCCACTTGAGGCTGCGGAGCGTCAGGAGCAGGCCCGCCACGCGGCCTTCCTTGGTGCTCCCGCGCGCCGGCTCCACGACCTTCCACTCGCTCTCCCCGCTCTTCTCCACGACCAGGGGCTTGTCGCCGGCGGCCACGCGCGCCTTCTTGACGTCGCCGATCTCGAAGGCGGGGAGCAGGGCGCGGTCGCGCAGCTCGGCCACGCCGGGCGCGAGGTCCGCGAGCATCTTGCCGTCCACCAGCATCACCGGCCCTTCCCCGCGCACCGCGGCCACCGCCGCGGGCTGCCCGCCGCGGCGCTCGGCCGAGGACTGCAGCAGGAGCGTCTTCGGCTCCTTGGCGCCCTCCTCCCAGAGGCGCACCGTGACCTCGGGCCGGGGCAGGAAGCGCGCGGCCTCCGCGGGCGTCTCGGCGAGGAAGCCGAGGGCGCGCAGGTCGCGGATCTTCCACAGCAGCCCGGTCACCGCGGACGAGTCGGCCCTGAGAGCCTCCGGCGCGGTGAGCTTCCAGCCGGCGCCGTCCTTCTCCAGCGTGACGCCGCCGCGCGCGTGCGCGAGCTCGACCTTGATGAGCTTGTCGTAGGCGTAGGTGACGACGGTCTTGTCGCGCAGGCTCGCCACCGTCTTGGGGAACGTGGTCCACACCGCCTCCGCGGTCAGGAGCACGCCCGGCTCGCCGTCGCGCTTGACGTAGACCCCCTTCTTCTCCGGCACCGGGCGCCCGACCAGCAGGGTCCGGGAAGAGCGCTCCTTGTCGCGACCGAGCCAGATCGTCACGCGGGACGGCTTGTCGAGGCCGTAGGGGGCCAGGGACTTCGGGGCGTCGTCCGCGAACTCGATCGCCTTGGCGCCTTCCAGCTTCTCGAGGAAGTCGGCCACCATCTCCGCGTCGGCGCGGAGCGGGCGCGGCTTCACGATGCGCCACTTGCCCGGCTCGTCGGCGACGAGGCTCATCTGATCGCCGGCAACGTCCAGATCGAGGCCGGTGAGATTGCGCCGGTCGAAGGCCATCACGCTGCGATCGCGGAAGTCGGCCACCGGGCGCGCGGTGTCTCGCGCGACGCTCTCCGACATCGTCATCACCGCCGGCTTGTCGCCCTCGCGCGCGTAGACCCAGACCCCGGTCGGGTTCTTGCTGCCCACCCGCAGGACGAGCGGCGCGGGAGCGTCCTTGACCTCGAGGCGCACCTCCGCCTCCGGAGGCGCGAGCCCGAAGTCGGCCGGCTTGGCCGGATTCGGATCGATCTCCCGATCCATCCGCGCGGTGGCGAGCCCGGTCACCATGTCGTCCACCGCGGCCCGATCGGCGCGCACGCGGAGCGGCTCGAGCATCTCCCAGCCGTCCGCGGCGCGCTTCAGGCGGACGGTCTCGCCCTTTCGGGCGATGGTGACGCCCACCACGTCCTTCGGCTCGATGGTCCAGATGCGCCCCTTGGCGGACTCCGCCTTCTCGCGCTTGGGGTTGAGCCAGTAGGTGTCGTAGTAGAAGAACCCGCCGAGGCCGGCGGCGAGCAGCAGGAGGACGACGAGGGTCTTGCCTCGCGCCATGGGGCTAGCGCGCGCGGCGCCGCTGCATGATCACCCCGATGCCGCAGATCAGGACCGCGCCCGGCAGCACCAGGAGCGGCAGGCCCAGCACCAGCCGGGACTGGCCGGACGTCAGCACCACCGGGTTCTGCTTCGGATCCTTGGCGCGGATCGAGATGAGGTCCTCCTCCTCCGCGAGCCAGGACACGACGTTGAGGAAGAAGTCGCGATTGCCCTGTGCCCCCAGGAACTGGTTGGAGGCGAAGTCCGCGGTGCCCACCACCACGATGCGCGCCTTCGGCGGCTTCTTGGCCGCGTCGCCCTCCGCCTTCGGGTCGGGCTGCGCGTCCACCGTCGCCACCATGGCCACCGAGAGCGGCCCCGTCTTCTCGTTCGGATCCGGGGTGGCCTTGCCGGTCTGGAACACGTTCTTGTCGGTCTCGCCCCACGACTGGCGGCTGGTCTGGGCCAGCGGCGAGGCCTGCACGCCCTTCGGGAGCGCCTTGGCCACCGATACCGAGCGCGTGAGCGGGAACAGGGTCATGACTCCGCCCATGTCCTTGGTGATCGGATGCGGCTCGTACTGGCCCACCACCGGGACGAGCGGGCCCACCCCGAAGAGCTGGCCGATCGGGTTCAGCTCGATCACCACGTCCTCGTCGACCACGATCCCGTACTTGGTGAGGTACTTCATGGTGGTCTCGGCCTGGAAGGGCGCGGCCATGAAGAAGACCTTGCCCGCCTTGGCGATGTAGCCGTCGAGGGCGGCCAGCTCCGCCGGGAAGAGGTCCGTCTTCGGGCTCGGCACCACCACGATGGCCGCGTCGTCCGGGATCTTGGGATCCCGGGCCAGGAACAGGTCCTTGACCTCGTAGTTGGCCTTCTCCATCTGCTCCTTGGCCTGGCTGAAGCCCGCGCGGTCGGTGCTCCCGATCTCGCGCTCGCCGTGGCCCTTGAGCACGTAGACGACCCGCTTGCCCGCGCGGGTGATCTTCACGATCGCGTTGGTGAGCTTCTCCTCCTCGGCGTCCTGCACCTTCTCGGTGCGCGTCTGGCCCGCCGCCCCGCCCTCCAGCACCACGGTGCCGTAGCTCTCCACCCCGTACTGCCGGGCCAGGGCGGGCGCGCGGTCGGTGTCCTCCAGGCGCCACGTGAACTTGCCGCGCGAGTAGGTCGCGTACTGGGTGAGCAGATCCTCCGCGGTCTTCTTGCCCGGCGTGTCCGAGCGGAAGAAGGCGATCGCGCTGACCGGGGCCTTGAGCGTGCGCAGCACCTGGATCGTCTGGGGCGAGACGCTGTTGCGCTTGTTCTCGGTGAAGTCCCAGCGGACGCTGTGCCGCAGCGAGATCGCGTTGGCCGCGACCACGATGCCCAGCGCGAGCAGCACCATCACCGCGGCGCCCGCGCCGTACCGCGCGGTGCGCGTGCCCATCGCGGTGCGAGCCTCGCCGGTGTTGAGGGCGAGCGAGAGGAGCAGCAGCGCGCCGCCCAGCCCCAGGAAGACCCACTGGCCGGGCACGCCCGGATAGAAGTTCCAGAGGGCGAAGGCCACCAGGAGGGACACCACCGCCGCGGTCAGGGTGTGGCGCTTGAGAAAGCTCATCGGGCTAGCCCCTCCACCGCTTGGACTCGAGCGAGCGCAGGGTGAAGAACAGCGCGAGGGCCACGCCGGTCACGTAGTACACGAGGTCCTTGGTGTCGATGAGGCCGCGGGTGAAGCCCTCGAGGTGGTCGCCGATCGAGAGGTACTGCAGCACGGTGCGCCAGGTGCCCCCCGCGAACTCGGCGCCCCAGCCGATGATCCAGAACGCGAGCAGCATCCCGAAGGTGCCGAAGCCGGCCACGATCTGGTTCTCGGTCAGCGAGGAGACGAGCACGCCCACCGCGAGGAAGACCGCGCCGGTCAGGATCAGCCCCAGGTAGCCGGTCATGATCGGCCCCCACTCGACGCGGGTGAAGTACGCGACGAGCCCCGGGTAGAGCAAGGTCAGGCCGAGGAGGATCAGGTAGAGGGCGAGCGCGGCCAGGTACTTGCCGGCGAGCACCTCGCCGTCGCGCACCGGGTAGGTCAGCAGCAGCTCCATGGTCCCCGACTTCTTCTCCTCCGCGAAGAGCCGCATGGTCAGCATCGGGATGAAGAACAGGAGCACCACGCTCATGTTGGTGAAGAGCGGGCGCATCACGTTGTCCACCACGTTGAGATTCTGCCCCCCGAACTGCGGCTGCATGAACGACCGCATCGAGGCGTCGCTGTAGAAGAGGAAGATCTGGCTGAAGAACCAGCCGGAGATCAGCAGGAAGAAGGTGAAGACCACGTAGGCCACCGGCGAGCCGAAGTAGAGCCGCATCTCCTTCTTGAACACGGGCAGCCAGCGCATCAGCGCGTCTCCTCGGTCTCGCCCGCCGCCGCGGCCGGCTCGTGCGACTCCTGCTCGCCCGCCACCGCGCGGATGAAGACCTCCTCGAGGCTCATGCCGACCGGGTGCAGCTCCTGGAGCGCCCAGCCCTTCCCGGTGACGAGGCGGACCAGCTCGGGCCGCACGTCGCGGTCCCGCGCCGCCTCCACCAGCACCCCGACGCCGCCGTCGCGGGCGGCCAGCGGCTGCACCGCCACCACGCCCGGGATCGCGCCCACCGCGGGGGCCAGCTCCGCGCCCGCCCCCGCCACCCGCAGCTCGATGCGCGCGGTCGGGAACGCCTGCTGGACCAGCTCCGACTCGGTGCCCTGGGCCACGATGCGTCCCCGGTTGATGATGACGACGCCGTCGCACACCATGGAGACCTCGGGCAGGATGTGGGTGGACAGGATCACGGTGTGCTGCCCGGCCAGCGAGCGGATCAGCGCGCGGATCTCCGCGATCTGCCGCGGGTCCAGCCCGATGGTGGGCTCGTCCAGGATCAGCACCTCCGGATCGCCCAGGAGGGCCTGGGCCAGCCCCACGCGCTGCCGGTAGCCCTTGGAGAGCTTGCCGATCAGCCGGTTCTGCATGTCCCCGATGAAGCAGCGCTCCATCACGTCCGCCACCCGGCCGCGGCGCGCCGGCCGCGCCACGCCCTTGATCTCGGCCACGAAGTCGAGATAGGACGCGACGGAGAGATCAGGATAGAGCGGCGCGTTCTCCGGCAGATAGCCGATCCGCCGGCGGACCTCCAGCGACTGCGAGAACACGTCGTAGCCGGCGACCCGCGCGGTGCCGCCGCTGGCCGGCATGAAGCACGAGAGGATCTTCATCGTGGTGGACTTGCCCGCCCCGTTGGGGCCGAGGAAGCCGACGATGCGGCCCTTGTCGACGTTGAACGACACGTCTTGGATGGCCGTGACCGGCCCGTAGCGCTTCGTCAGATTGTCGACCTGGATCATACGTGCGGTCCGGATGGGGCGAGGACCGTCGGAAAGTATAGCATAGGGCTAGAAGAGCCCCGTGATGACGCCGTCCGGCGTGACGTCGACCTTCTCCGCGTTGGGACGGCGCGGCAGCCCAGGCATGGTGGTGATGTCACCGGTGATGGCCACCAGGAAGCCGGCGCCCGCCGAAATGCGCACCTCGTTGACCGTGATCTTGAACCCGCGCGGCCGGTTCAGCAGGGTCGGGTCGTCGGACAGCGAGCGTTGAGTCTTCGCGACGCAGATCGGGAGCCTCCCATAGCCGAGCGCTTCGGCCTGGGCGATCTGACGGTCGACCCGCTTGGGGTATTCGACGCCGTCCGCGCCGTAGATCCGCCGGGCGATGGTGTCGAGCTTCACCGTGATGGGGTCGTCGAGCGCGTAGAGCGGCGCGAAGGCCGAGCGCTCCCGGGCCAGCAGGTCGAGCAGGCCTCGGGCCAGCTCCTCGCCGCCCGCGCCCCCGCGCCCGAACACGTCGGCCACGTGCACCGCCACGCCCAGGCGGGCGCAGCGCTCGCGCACCGCGGCGTACTCACGCTCGGTGTCCGACGGGTAGCGGTTCAACCCGACGAGCACCGGCACCTTGAACTGGCGCACCGCCTCCACGTGCGCCTCCAGGTTGTCGAGCCCCAGGGTGAGCGCGGCCACGTTCTCCCGGTCGAGCTCCGGCACCGGAACGCCCCCGTGGTACTTGAGCGCCCGCGCGGTGGCCACGAGCATCGCCGCGTCGGGCTTGAGCCCGGCGAGCCGGCACTTGATGTCGAAGAACTTCTCGGCGCCCAGGTCGGTGGCGAAGCCCGCCTCGGTGAGGCAGACGTCGCCGAGCTTGAGCGCGAGCCGGGTGGCCAGCACCGAGTTGCAGCCGTGCGCGATGTTGGCGAAGGGGCCGCCGTGCACCAGCGCGGGGGTGCCCTCCATCGTCTGCACCAGGTTCGGGTGGATCGCGTCGCGCAGGAGCGCGGCCATCGCGCCGGTCACCCCGAGGGCGTCCGCGCTCACCGGCTTGCCGTCGGCGGTCAGCGCGACCAGCATCCGCCCGAGCCGCTGCTTGAGGTCCATCAGGTCCTCGGCCAGGCAGAGCGCGGCCATGATCTCGGAGGCCGAGGTGATCAGGAAGCCCGCCTCCCGCGGCACCCCGTCCATGCGGCCGCCGAGCCCGACCACCACGTCGCGCAGGGCGCGGTCGTTGACGTCGAGGATGCGCTTCCAGGCCACCTGCCGGACGTCGATGCCGAGCGGGTTGCCGTGGTGCAGATGGTTGTCGATGGCGGCGGCGAGCAGGTTGTGGGCGGAGGTGATCGCGTGGAAGTCCCCGGTGAAGTGGAGGTTGATCTCGTCCATCGGCACCACCTGCGACTTGCCGCCGCCGGTGCCGCCGCCCTTCATGCCGAGCGTGGGCCCGATGGACGGCTCGCGGAGCGCGATCACCGGCCGGGCTCCGACCCGCCAGAGCGCCTGACCGACGCCGATGGTCATGGTGGTCTTGCCGTCGCCGGCCGGCGTCGGGGTGATGGACGACACCACCACCAGCTTGCCGTCCGGCCGGTCGCGGCGGGCGGCCAGCGCGCCGACGCGCACCTTGGCCTTGTCGTGGCCGTAGGGGATCCACTCCTCCGCACCCAGGCCGAGCTCGCGGGCGATGTCCGCGATCGGCCGGGGCTGCCGGTCAGCGCCGGGGCGTGACGGGGTCGAGGTCGGCATCGGGCATGATCTCCTTGAGCCAGTCCGGGATGGGAATCATCTTGGCGGTGGCCGGGTTCCAGCAGGCGTGCACGGTGTGCCCGGTGGCCACCAGCTCCTTGGCTTCGTTGCGGATCTCGTAGCTGAACCGGAAGCTGGCCCGCTTGCGCTCGCTCACCCGCGAGGTGATCTCGAGCAGGTCGTCGAGCCGGGCCGGCTTGACGTACTTCACGAAGGCTTCCACCACCGGCAGGTGCACGCGCTCGTTCACCAGCGACATCGGCAGGCCGCACTCGCGGAGGAACTCCACGCGCCCCACTTCGAAGTAGGTGAGGTAGTTGCCGTAGTAGACGACCGACATGGTGTCGGTGTCCTTGTAGCGCACGCGGACGCGGGTGACCGATGGCATCGACGCGCGCCATGGTACCACCACCGAGGGGCGGGAGGATGCTCAGCGCTTGAAGACTTCCTTCAGGAGATCGGTGGCGCGCGCGGTCGGGTTGGTGCGGATCTGCTTCTCCTGCTGTCCCAGCACCGTGAAGAGCCCGCCCAGTCCCTTGTCCACCACGTAGCCGTCGAGGTCGAAGGCCTGGGACTTGGCGAACGGGATCGCCTCGAAGCGTCCAACGAGATCCTTGTACTGCTTGCTCACCCCCACCTGGCTCATGGACTTTTCGACCACCGGCCGGAACGCGGTGGTCAGCCGCGGCGTGGTCTTGCCGCGGAAGTACTCGGTCGCCGCGGTGTCTCCGCCGTTCAGGAGCTTGCGGGCGTCGTCGAAGCTCATCTCGCCGATGGCATCGAAGAAGATCTGCTTGGCCTGGGGGGCGGCGTGCTCCGCGGCGCGGTTCATGCCGAGCACCAGCTCGTCGACCTGCCCGCCGAAGCCCACCGCGCGCAGCCCGCTCTCGAAGTTCCGCAGCTTCTCCGGCATCAGGATCTTGATGAGCTGGTTGGAGAAGTACCCGTCGGTCTTGCCGGTGAGGCTCACCGCCTTCTCGGTGGCCACCTGGAGCGCCTCCTTGAGCCCGGCGCCGATCTTGGCGTCCGAGAGCCCGGCGCCCGCGCTCCCCTCCCCGCCGCCCAGGCCCTTCAGCAGCTTGTCCCACTGCGCGCCGGCCGGGCCGGCCAGCGCGAACAGCACGGCCCCGACCGCGAGCCAAACGGACGACTGCCTCAACCCTCGATGTCTGCGCATGATGCCTCCTCGCCCGGCTAGAGGTACTGCCCGTAGCGGATCTTCTCGACGACGGCCCGGATGCGCCGGTAGACGTCCACCTGGCGCAACAGGTCCTGCGTGGTGACGAGGCCCGCGTCCTGGCCCTGCCCGGCCGCGTGGACCTTCTCCTCGAGCGCGCGGCGCAGCAGGTCGCGGATCTCGCCGCCGCTCATGCCGCCCATCGGCGGCAGCAGCGAGCGGAAATCGAGATCGCCCACGAGGCGCCGCTCGGCGGCCTGCTCGGCGCGCGCCCGCGTCAGCTCCAGGATCTGCTGCTGGGCGGCCGCGTCCGGCAGCGGCACCTCGACCAGCCGATCGAGCCGTCCCGGGGCCACCAGCGACGGGTCCACCACGTCGGTGCGGCTGGTGGCCGCCACCACCACGATCCGAGAGAAGTCCTCCATGGTATCGAGCTTCTCGCAGAGCGCGGCCGCGATGCGCGCGCCCGCCTCACGGGCCTGCGGGGGCGGCAGGAGATGCTCGAGCGCGAGCGCGTCGGCCTGATCCAGGAACACCACCGCCCGGCCCTGCTCGCGGGCCAGCCCGAGGACCTCCTGCAGGAGCTCGCCGGTATTGGGCCCGAACTTGGAGGTGAGGGTGCCGAGCTTCAGGTGGTAGAAGACCGCGCCCGCCTCGGTGGCGAGCGCGCGGGCCAGCAGCGTCTTGCCGGTGCCGGGCGGCCCGTAGATGAGTAGGCCCTTGGGCGGGGTGATGCCCCACTTGCGATACAGCTCGGGATCGGTCAGCGCGGTCACGAAGCTCCGCACGATGCCCTTGGCCTCGGTGAGCCCGCCGATATCCGTGAAGGACGTCTCGGGCTTGACGTGCACCTCCACGCGCCCGGTGAGATCCGCGAGCTTCTCGCCGAGCTTGCCGAAGATCTCGCCGAGGCGGCGTTCGATCGCCCACTGCTGCCCCTCGACGTTCTGCGGGGCGGTGTGCGGCGGCAGGGCCGGCGCGGCCGGGCGGGGCGGCGTCTCGCTCGCCATGGGCTAGATCCGCTCCCCGGGTCCGCCGGGGCTACCCGGCGGGCGATCGGACTTCTCGAACACGCGCTCCTCCGCGAAGACGGGCGCCTTCGCGCGGATGGCCAGCGCGATGGCGTCGGAGGGACGCGAGTCGAGCTCCATCGGGGTCCCGCCCGAGCTGAGATAGACCGTCGCGTAGTAGGTGTTGTTGCGCAGATCCGTGATCACCACCCGCGTGACCTGGACCTTGAGCCGCCCGAACAGGGTGAGGAAGAGATCGTGGGTGAGCGGGCGCGGCGGCGTTATGTTCTCGAGCGGAACCGCGATGGCGGTGGCCTCGGCGGCTCCGATCAGCATCAGGAAGCGCCGCTTGTCGCGCTTGCCCTCGAGCATCACCCCGTGCTGGCCGCGCTGGTCGTTGAACACGCCGACCACCGCGACCTCCTGCTGGGACGCGGGGGGCGGCGCGGGCGTTTCCCCGGGGGTGGCGGCGCCCACGAGCAGGATCCCCAGCGCGAGCACCAGCAGGTGGCGGTATCGATGCAGTCTCACCATGACCGACGGGCCTCCGCGCTGCGTGGTCGTGCGAGCCAGTATCGGCCCGCCCCCGGGGCAAGTCAACCGCGCCGCCCGCTCACGAGGCGGGCGCGGGCGCCGCCACCGGCCGCGCGAAGCCCACCCGCAGCCGGATGCTCAGGAGGGAGCCGATCACCAGGAGGGCGGTGAGCGCGCTCCACATCACCGCGTAGCCCAGGCCGTGCGCCACGTAGCCGAACGCGATGGCCCCGAACGAGTTCCCGACGAGAATCACCGAGCTGAAGATGCCCACCGCGCTGCCGCGACGGCGCTCGGGCGTCACGTCCATCAGCAGCGCCGACATGGCCGGGTAGAGGAAGCCGTGCGCGGCGCCGGCCAGGAACCCGGCCAGGAAGATGAACGGCAGCACCGGCAGCCGGAGCGCGGGCGCGAACAGGATCGCGACCAGCGCGATGATGCAGGTGGCGGCGGCCTGCACGAACATGCACGGAATGATCACCGCCCGACGCCCGCGCACGTCGATCAGGTTGCCGCCCACCACCCGCACCAGCATGGCCGCGGCCGCGTACGCGGTGTAGAAGAGACCGACGCTCGTGATGCCGAGGTCCTCCCCGAAGGTCGGCAGGAAGGTGAAGATCGTCCCGGTGCCGAGCCCGAAGAACAACCCGATCGCCATGTGCATGTGCCGCAGCTCGAGCAGCCCTTCCCGGATGACGTGCAGGCCCGGCCGGGCCCCCAGCGCGGCCGGCCGCACGTCCCGCACCCGCCAGCACATCGCGGTGGCGACCGCCGCGATTAGGGTGGAGGCCATGAAGAAGGTGGGGAAGCCGAAGCGGCGGATCACGAACTCGCCGAAGAGCGGGGCCAGCGAGGTGGAGACGAGACCCGAGAGGCCGAAGATGCCGAGGGCCCAGCCGCGCCGCTCCACCGGCACCATCTCGACCACGTGGATGTAGTTGGACACGAAGAAGGCGGAGAAGGCCACGCCCTGCAGGACGCGGAGGACGCCCAGCAGGGGCAGCGGGCTCGCGGCCACGAAGAGCGCGCACGACACCACGAGCAGCAGGGCGCCGAGCCGCATGAAGAAGCGGCGGCCGAGGTAGTCGATGAGGGCGCCCACCACCGGCTGGCACACGATGCCGGCCGCACTGTAGAGGCCCTGCACGAGCCCGATGTCGGCCTCGTCCCCGCCGAACCGCTGGATGTACAGCGGCAGGAGCAGGAAAGTGTTGAGGGCGCCGAAGAAGAAGAAGTTCGTGAGCATGATCCGCACGAACGGGCCATGGCTCAGGAGCTCGAGCGTCGAGCCGGTCGAGCTGGTCACACGCGTTGCGGCGGGAGCGACGGCGACAGTAGAATGGCCGGCGGCATGAATCCTCGCGAGTATAGCACGCGGTCTCACGCGCGCCCGGCCGGGCCGAGCGTCGGCGACGTCATGGCCGCGGCCGCGAAGCTCGAGGCCGACGGTCGCGGGCGCTTCCTCGCGCCGCCGGCGCTGCAGAGCTGGCCCGGCATCGTCCACGGCGGCGGTCTGGTCGCCCTGCTGGACTCGGCCGCCGCCGCGCGGGGGCCCGACGGCGCGCCGCGCCTCGTGGAGGGCCGCCTCACCTCGTCGGTGCCGCTCGACACGCCGCTCGCGCTCGAGGGCCACGCGAACGGCGGCGCCGTCACCGTCACCATCCTCGACGGCGCGCAGCCGCTGACGTCGGCCACGATCGCTCACGTCGACGCCGAGGACGCTCGGCCCGATCCCGGGTGGGGAGCGAGCGGGCGCGAGGGCTGGCCGATGCCGCTGTCCGATCAGTGCCTGGCCTGCGGCGCGCACAATCCCCTCGGGCTTCAGCTCGGCCTGCGCTTCGACGCCGAGGGCGTCTGGGCGCGCTTCCTGCCGCGCGAGCCCTGGCGGCGTCCCGGCGATCGCCTCGCCGCCGCCCTGGCCCCGGTGGTGCTCGACGAGGTGGCCTGGTGGCTCGGCGCCCTCGTCACGAAGGAGGGCGGCCTCACCAACCGCATCGCGCTCACCCTGCTGCGGCCCGAGGCGATCGCGCCGGGCCCGGTCACCGCGGTGGGCCGCTTCGCCGACGTGACGCCGGTGGACCGGCGGCGCACGTTCTGGCGCACGCGCTCGGGCCTGCTCGCCGCCGACGGCACCCTGCTCGCCTCCGCCGTCATCGTCTTCCGCGCGGGCGCCGACTACTCGGAGCGCCAGATGGCGTTCTTCCGCTCGCGCACCGATCCGGAGATCTTCGAGCGGATGTTCCCGAATCATCGCGGCGAGGGGCGCGACGGGGGAAGTCGGTAAGTCCTGCCGGGTGGCTCTTACCGGAGCCCCTTCATCCGTCGGCCAGGAATGAGGGCCATCTCGTCTCTTCGCTTCACCCGAAGCCGCTTCACGCGTTGGTCTGCTCCTTGCTTGGAACGGACGGCAGGACGTGCCGAGCGAACACGGAGAGGAGACCGAAGGATGCCTGGAGCCAGGAAGAGCCGGACCACCGAGAAGGACGCGATCGCGCTGCTCAAGGACGACCACCAGCAGGTTCGCTCCTTGCTCGGCGAGCTGGAGGCGACGACCGAGAAGGCGGCCGGCAAGCGAGAGAAGCTTCTCGCCACCATCGAGCAGGAGCTCACCGTCCACACGCGCATCGAGGAAGAGATCTTCTACCCCGCGTTCCGCGAGGCGGCGCGGAAGAAGGACGACGGGAAGCTGTACTTCGAGGCCCTCGAGGAGCACCACGTGGTGGACATGGTCCTGCCCGAGATCAAGGGCACCAGCGTGGAGTCCGAGCAGTTCGCGGCGAAGGCCAAGGTCCTCAAGGACCTGGTGGAGCATCACGCGGAAGAGGAAGAGACCGAGATGTTCCCCCGGGCCCGCAAGCTGATGACCCGCGACGAGCTGCTGCGCCTGGGCGCCGAGATGGCGCGGCTCAAGGCATCGATCGCGCGGGGCCTGGTCGGCCGGCTGGCCGGCCTCGTCGGAGCCTAGCATGGCCGATCGGCTCGTCCGCCTCGCGGTGGCCGCCGTCGTCGCGTACGCGGTCTTCATCGGCTGGGGCGAAGCCCAGGGCCCTGGGCCGACCCCCGCGCCCGCCCCGAAGGCGGACGGCCCGGTCCAGGGCTACCAGGGCGGATACGACCCGATCGACAAGAGCAAGGCCCCCGCCGCGCCGGAAGGCAAGAAGGCCGACACCGGGAATGCCGACGAAGGCCGGCGCGGGAACACGGTGTCGGGCGCGATCATCGCCATCGACGGACGGAAGGTCACCCTGGAAACCGGCCTCGTCCTGGTGGTCCCCCCGACGTTGGGCGTAGACCGGAACATTCTTCGAGTGGGCGGCCGGATCGTCGCACGGTACGAGGATCAGGGCGGCTCGCACGTGGTGACGATGATGCGCCGGGAGCCCGGCTAGCGACCGGCGCCGCGATCCGGGGCGGCGCCCTACCGCGACGAGCCCTCGCAGGCGGCCAGCCGGGCGGCGAGGAAGGCCTGCTCGCGCGGGTTGTCCACGAGCCGGAGCGCGCGCCGGTACTGGGCGGCGGCCTCGGGGGTCCGGCCGAGGCGGCGGAGGAACTCGGCGCGCGCGGCGGGCAGCAGGTGATAGTCCCGCAGCGCCGGGTCGTCGATCCGATCCAGCGCGGCGAGCCCGGCCGCAGGGCCGTCCGCCAGCCCGACCGCCACCGCCAGGTTCAGGTCGATGACCGGGGACGGGGCCAGCGCGGCGAGGGCCCGGTAGTGGGCCACGATGCGCGCCCAGTCCGTCGCGTCCCAGGACGCGGCCCGCGCGTGACCGGCGGCGATCGCGGCCTGCAGCTGGTACGCGCCCGCGCGCCCGAGCGGGCCGGCACGCTCGAGGCAGGCGAGGCCGCGCGCGATCCGCGCCTGGTCCCACCGGCTCCGGTCCTGGTCCTCGAGCAGCACGAGGTTGCCGTCCGCGTCGGTCCGCGCGGCCGCGCGCGAGGCCTGGAGCTCCATCAGGGCCAGCAGGCCCAGGACCTCGGGCTCGCGCGGCATGAGCTCGGCGAGCACGCGACCGAGACGGACCGCCTCCTCGCACAGGTCGTGTCGCACGAGATCGCCGCCCGAGTGCGCCGCGTAGCCCTCGTTGAAGATCAGGTACAGCACCGCGAGCACCGCCGACAGCCGCGACGCCAGCTCGACGCCCTCGGGCACCTCGTACGGAAATCCCCCGTCGCGGATGGTCCGCTTGGCGCGTACGAGCCGCTGGGCGATCGTGGGCTCGGGCACCAGGAACGCCCGCGCGATCTCCGTGGTGGAGAGCCCGCCCACCAGCCGGAGGGTCAGCGCGACGCGGCTGTCCGGGGGCAGCGCGGGATGGCAGCAGGTGAAGATCAGCCGCAGCCGATCGTCCGGGATCTCGTCGGCGTCGAGCACGTCAGGCGCCGGGTGCGCCGCGCCGAGCGCGGCGTGCGCGAGGGCGTCGACGCGCGCCCCCGCCCGGCGGGTCCGGCGCAGGTGATCGAGCGCCCGG
>DATFGS010000154.1:0-4439 GCA_035249225.1 Candidatus Methylomirabilota bacterium
CCGCTGCAGGAGCGACGGCGGGATCGTCAGGCCGAGGGCCTTGGCGGTCTTGAGGTTGAGAGTGAGCTCGAAGCGATCTGCCTGCTCGACGGGCAGGTCGCCCGGCCTCGCGCCCTTCAGGATCCGATCCACGTAGCCCGCTACGCGATGCACCTGGTCAGCGAACCTTGGGCCGTAGATCATGAGCTGGCCGACCTGTGATCCGGGTGCAGTGATCAGTGTCATGATGGGCAACCGATGGCTCACCGCGAAGTCGGCCATCTGCCTGGGCAGAGGAAGTTGGGGGGAGACGAGCACGGCATCGGCCCGTTGGCTAACGGCCATCTTGAACGCGGCTTCGTATTCGGAAATGTGGCGGACGTCGACCCGATGAAGTCGGACACCACGCGCTCTGGCCACCGCATCTGCGTGAGCGTCGGCGAGGCTTTGCGCTCGATTGTCCGGATCGCTTGTTATCACGACCAGCTCGGCACGCGGTAGCGCCTCTTTGAGTATCTCGAGCGCTTTTCCGAAGACCTCCGGAAGGTAGACCGACATCCCGGTGACGTTCCCGCCCGGTCGCGCGAGGTTCGGCACGACCCCGGAACCGACCGGATCCCCTACCAGGCCGAACACGACCGGAATGGTCGTGGTCGCCTGCTTGACCGCCATGGTGGCGGGCGTACCCATGGCGACGATCACGTCGACCTTGAGGCGAACCAGCTCCGCGGCAAGCTCAGGCAGACGATCGAGTCTGCCCTCAGCGTAACGAGTCTCGAGCACGAACCCCTGGTTCTCCAGCCATCCCCGCTCTCGCATGCCAGCCAGAAACGCAGGAACAACGATCGGTGGCATTACCCCCGAAGCCGGCGCGGGCGCAGGAATGAGCAGCCCGATTCTGTAAACTTTCCCCGCCGGCTGCGCCCGGGCGGCGAGCGGCCCGGCGAGGAGGCTGCCGCTCAAGGCTCTAAGGAACGCCCGACGATTCATGGCCGCTCTCCTCCAGCCCCTCGAGAGTTCCTGGAAGGAATCTCGGACAGGCGGTCAGGGATACCGCTCTTCGAGCGCGTTCACGACGCGCGCTCTAGCCCGCGAGCAGATTTGATTCTACTTGCGGGAACCCTTCTTGTGCCGGCGACCAATCGGGCGCGCTCGTGCCTTTATCGACCAAGGCGGGTGCGCCTCGAGATGCTCCAGGACCTCTTCGAGCCTCAGGTCGAGCTCCGACCGAGAGAGCGATGGATCCTGAACAAAGATGAGCCATGAGGCCTGCAGGGCGTTGACCTGGGCCGCCGTGACAGATGCCCATTGCGGCTTGGCCCGTCGGAGGCGCAACAGCGCAGCGGCAAAGAGGCGGGCCCAGGCCTCTGCGGGAAGGCCGTACGGAAGCGGACCTGATCCGACAGGCCGCGGGATTCCACTGATCACGAGGAATGTTGGATCATCAGCCTGGGACCGCTTCGGCATGAGTTCCTCCCCGCAGAATGCAAGGCCGTAGGGTGCCCTCTTCGAGGCGCGCCCCCGCTACCAGACTGCCCCCGCGCTAGCCCAGGGCCCCTAGTGGCAGCACTCCCCGTTCGGCGTCGGTCTCGGCAAATCTAGCGCGGGGTTGCGGTCGAAGAACCCGACCGGCTTCAGCATGAAGCCGATCGTGGTCACCGGCATCACCGGCCAGTCCTCGGGACGGACGATGTGGTGGGCGCCGAAGGTGTACCAGAGCACGACGTCCGTGTTCTCGAGCGGCGCGTCGTCGCGCACGTAGGCCGGCAGGCCGGCGCCGCCCGGGTGCTGGTTCGGATACTCGCCCGCGGCATAGCGCTCGCGCGGATCGTGGCGCGTCACCCAGAGGTGCCGGGTCATGAAGGCGGCGCGCTTCGTGACGGAGGCCGCGGGCCCCGCGAACGGCCGCACGTTCTCGCCCGGCATCAGCTTGTAGCCGACCGGCTCGCCGAGGCGGTTCCGCACCGAGGGGTTCACGACCTTCCAGAAGCGCCCGGCGAGCGGATCCAGGAGCCGCTGGGCGCGCGCTTCCGAGGCCAGCAGCGTGGCCTCGGCGTGGAAGGCGTTGTGGTGCGGGTTCTCGGGCCCGGGCGGATCCGCGACGGTGTTGACCTCGTACACCGAGTTGTCGGGCCCGTCCACCATCATGTCGAGGCGGGCGTTGAAGAAGTGCTGGTGAATGGGCCCGTAGACGCCGGGCGCGACCATCTCGCCCCAGCGCGGCGTGCTCCCCGCCGGCTCGGCGCCGTTGGAGATGACGCCGGTCAGCTTGACTTCCAGCTGGATCGTGCCGTCAAGGTAGAAGTACCAGTAGAACCCGTACTCGTAGTTGCCCACCGTCGAGATGGACGACACCACCAGGCGGCGTGAGCGGCGCACCTCGGTCGTGCCGAGCCGCCAGTCGAAGTGCTTCCACAGGATGCCCGCGTCTTCCTCGTGGAGACAGATCGCGTTCGCGAGCGTCACCGGGCGGCCCCGCCCGTCGTTGACCACCGCGTCGAGATAGCGGATCTCGCCCAGGCAGTCGCAGCCGTTCTGGAGCGAGTTCGCCAGCGTGCCGATGCCGTACTCGCCCACGTCGAAGGCGTTGCGGTGGAAGTAGGTCGGGCGCGGGTCGCCGTAGGGCACCACCATGTCCGCGATCGAGGCCCGGTAGAGCACCGGCCGCTCGCGCCCCTGGTCCTCGTAGCCGACGGTGTGGAGCACGAGGCCCTCGCGGGGCGTGAAGCCGATGCGCATGCGCCAGCGCTGCCAGCGCAGCTCGTGGCCCGCGAGCTCGAAGCTCGGTCCCTCCGGCTGGCGGATCTCGACCGGCCTGAGCCCGGCGCGCGTGCCCGCCGCCTCCGGGGTGTAGTTGGCGTCCTCGGGCGGCAGCGGGACCACGCCGCCGTCCTCGACCGCGACGACCTGCATCGTGTTCAGATCCACCACCGTCAGCAGGTTGGCCACCGGCCGGGCGTAGCCGTTGTCCTGCGCGTAGCGGCGCACCCACGTCAACGCGCGGACCAGGCGCCGGCCCTCGTCTTCCGGGAAGCCGAAGTTCCCCGCCGACCAGCAGTCCACCATGGCGAGGCTCGGATCGGCGACCCCCCGCTCGCGCAGGGCCGCCTGCCAGCGCGGGTCGGCGCGGACCGCGGCCTCGCAATCCACGAACTCGTCCTGCACGATCGCGGGCTGGGCGCCCGGCACGTGCTCCCACGACAGCACGCGGCCCGCGGAGAGCGACACGACCGCCTCGTAGGTCTTGCCGGGCCCCGAGTCGATGAGCACCACGAACGCGGCCCGCTCCACCGCGTCCCCCGGCCGGTGCGCGAGCACGACCTTCTTGGCCGGCTCGTGCAGCATGATGAAGATGGCCCGCACGCGCGGCCCCAGCGCGCGCTCCGTCCGCACGATCTCCCACGCGCGCTCGATCTCGGCCGCGCTCAGCGGATCCAGGGGGTGCACGGTCGACACCATGAGTCGTCTCCTCGGTGGCTTACTCGATGATCTGGTCGGCCCGGGCCAGGATGGAGCGCGGAACCGCCAACCCGATCGCGCGCGCGGTCTTGAGGTTGACGGCCAGCTCGAACCGGTTCACCTGCTCGATGGGCAGGTCGCCCGGCCTGGCCCCCTTCAGGAGCCGGTGGACGTAGGAGGCGGCGCGGCGCTGGGTCTCCGTGAAGCTCGAGGAATAGCTCAGGAGGCCGCCCGCCTCGACCGCCTCCTTGAACGGGAAGACCGAGGGCAGTCGGTGCTCCCGGGCGATCTCGGCGATCTGCGGTGCGATCCCATCGATCACGGGGCTCTCCACGGTGTAGATCCCCTGCACCTGGCCGGTCCGGACCCGGCGCCGGAGCGCATCGAGCATCTCGGAGCCCGCGATCTCCACCCACTCGATGCGCACACCGACGCGCGCGCCGATGCGCTCGAGCTCCCTGAGGTCTGGGCGCCCTGGATTGACCACGACGGCGAGCCTCGTGAGCTTCGGCACCATCTCCTTGAGCAGCGAGAGACGCTTGCTCCGGACCTCGGGGCTGAGGAGGGCGACCCCGGTGACGTTGCCGTCCGGCCGGGCCAGATTCGTCACCAGCCCCTGGGCGACCGGGTCTCCGGCCGGAGCCATGACGATCGGGATGCTCTGCGTTGCCCCCTTGGCCGCGAGGGCCGCCTGGTAGCCGACCGCGACGATCACGTCCACCCCGCTCCCGACGAGGTCCGTGGCGAGCACGGCGAGCCGTTCCCGGTTGCCCCCGGCGTAGCGGTACTCGAAGGCCACGCTCTGTCCCTCGAGGTAGCCGAGCTCACGCATTCCTTCGCGGAGCCCGGCGGCGCGCTGGGAATTGTCGGCTTCGGGGGCGGCCAGAAACAGGAGACCGACACGCGGAACCGGAGCCTGCGCCGACGTGGCCGCCGGGAGCAGCCCCGCCAGGCCGATGGCGAGGACCGCCGCGCTCGCCCACCTCCACCCGATCCAGGTC
>DATFGS010000155.1:0-3165 GCA_035249225.1 Candidatus Methylomirabilota bacterium
TCCGAGCGGCTCTTCCGGGCGGGTCTCGAGGTCGACGCGCGCTTCACCGGCCTGCGCGTCGGCCTGGCCCGCACCCTGATCAAGCGGGGGCGCGCCGCGGAGGCGCGACGCGAGCTGCAGGCGGTGCTCGACGAGAAGGCCTCATCGAACGCGGCGGACTGGGCGCTGAAGGACGCGCCCGGGGCGCGCCGGCTCCTGGCCGAGCTCCCGGCCCCCCCATGAGCATCGGCCACACGATCCGGCGGCTGCGGCGCGAGGCGCCGCGGTGGCGCGTCACCGCGCTGGCCGAGGTCGCGGCGCAGTGGCACGATCCCTTCCGCGTGCTCGTCGCCTGCCTGCTCTCCCTCCGCACCAAGGACCAGACCACCGGACCGGCGGCGGCGCGGCTCTTCGCGCTCGCCGACACGCCCGAGGGCATCCGGCGCCTCACCCCGCGCGCGATCGAGCGGGCCATCTACCCGGTCGGCTTCTACCGGACGAAGGCGCGCGTGCTCCGCGAGATCAGCCGCGACCTGCTCGACCGCTTCGGGGGCGCGGTGCCCGACGACATCGACGCGCTGCTCACCCTCAAGGGCGTGGGCCGCAAGACCGCGAACCTGGTGGTCACGCAGGGCTTCAACAAGCCGGGCATCTGCGTGGACGTGCACGTGCACCGGATCTCCAACCGCTGGGGCTACGTCCGGACGCGCACCCCGGAGGAGACCGAGATGGCGCTCCGCCGCACCCTACCCCGCCGCTACTGGATCGGCTACAACGACCTGCTCGTGTCGTTCGGCCAGAACGTCTGCCTGCCCGTCTCGCCCCGTTGCACGGAGTGCCCGATCCGGGCGGGATGCCCCCGCAAGGGCGTCAGACACTCCCGCTAGCGCCACCCGCGAAGGCCGGGCGCCGAGGGCGCCAGCGAAGCAGATGGGCCTTCATCGTCGCCCGGCCCGCAGGCTGCGAAGGAGGGCGAGAGCCTCGCGGTCCGCGCGCGGCTCCGGATCCTTCGGCGTCTCGAGCGCCATGGGGACCCGGGCGAAGCGGCGGTCGTTCATCAGGCGGCGGAAAGTCTCGACGCCCAGGTGGCCGCGGCCGATCTTCTCGTGCCGGTCGAGGCCGGAGCCGAGCGGCTGGCGCGCGTCGTTGAGGTGGAACGCGCGCACCCGCCGCGCCCCGAGCAGCCGGACGCCGCGCGCCATCGCGTCACGGTAGCCGTCGGCGGTCCGGATGTCGTAGCCCGCCGCGAAGAGATGGCAGGTGTCGAGGCAGACGCCCACCCGGGCGGGCTCGGCCACCGCGGCCACGATCGCGGCCAGCTCCTCGAACGACCGGCCGATGCTCGAGCCGCCGCCCGCGGTGTTCTCGAGCACCACCTGCACGCGATAGCCGCGCGTCCGCTCGTGCAGCCGGTCGATGGCCCGCGCGATGCGGCGGATGCCCTCCGCGAGCCCCGTCTCGCGATGGGAGCCCGGGTGGATCACCACGAACGGCAGGCCGAGCGCCTCGGCCCGCTCGAGCTCGTCCCCGAAGACATCCACCGCGCGGCGCCACTCCGCGGGCACCGGGGTGGCGAGGTTGATCAGGTAGTTGGCGTGGGCGAACACCACCCGGATCCCGCTCGCCTTCCAGGCCGCCCGGAACTCGCGCACCTCGCTGTCGGTGTACGGGCGGGCCCTCCACTGCCGCTGGTTCTTGAGGAAGATCTGCACCACCGAGCAGCCGACCTCCAGGCCCCGCTCCACCGCGCGGGCGAGCCCGCCCGCGATGGACATGTGGGCGCCCAGGAGGTCAGGCATCCAGCTCGCGGGCGACGTCGTGCAGCTCGCGCTCGAGCCGGCGGAGCCGCCCGCTCAGCCCGGGCCCCCGTCGCTTCTGCCGCAGGAGTCCGCCCTCGATCATCGAGAGGAACGCAGTGGAGATCTCCTCGGCGCCCCACCGGCCGGCCGGGTTGTACCACTTGTGGACCCAGTTGACCATCCCGAGCACGCCGAAGACCACCAGGCGCGGCGGCACGTCCCGGAACACGCCGTCGCGCACCCCCTCCCCCACGATGCGCTCCACTCCCTTGTCGTAGCGGTCCTTCTGGGCGGCCAGGGAGCGCGCGAACCGCGGAGGCAGGTTCGCCTCCTCGCCGAAGAACACGGTCAGGAAGGAGCGGTTGGCGATGACGAACCGCACGTGCTGGCGCACCATCCGCCGCAGCTTCTCGGCGGGGTCGAGCCGGGAGCCCAGCACCAGGTTGAGGTCACGGGTGAAGGCCTCGATGGTCTCCCGCGAGATCGCGGCGAGCATCTCCTCTTTGGCCCGGAAGTGGGTGTAGAGCGAGGCCTTCGACATCCCGAGGCGCGCCGCGATGTGCTCGACGGTGGAGGCCTGGTAGCCGCGCTCCCGGAAGAGGTCCGCGGCGGCGCGCAGGATCTGGGCGCGGACCGCGGTGCGCTTGGCGTTCACCCGGCCAGTCTACTTGACCCGGGCCCGACCGCCGTGATAAAACTGGCGAGTCTAGAAGTAGTACTGTCCGGTTTTCAAGGAGGCTCCCATGGCCACGCCCAGGACGGCCGATCTCAAGATGGAACGCCGCGTGATTCCCGGCCGCATCGAGACCGTGTTCGAGTTCGACTACTCGGTCCAGGCCGAGGACATGCGGAGCCTCTACGAGAAGGCCAAGCGCGATCAGTGGAACGCGAGCCGCGACATCGCGTGGGACACTCCCGAGCCTTCGGACGGCCGCGTGCTCTCCGACGAGCTGGTGGACATCCACGGCAGCCGGATCTGGACGGCCCTCTCCGAGAAGGACCGGGTGGACCTGAACCGGCGCATCGCGGCCTGGCGGCTCTCGGTGCTGGTCTACGGCGAGCAGGGCGCGATGCTCGCGTGCAGCCAGATGGTCAACATCGTCCAGGGTACCGACGAGAAGTTCTTCCAGGCCACCCAGGTCATGGACGAGGCCCGCCACAACGAGGTCCTGGAGCGCTACATCCAGACCCGCCTCGGCGGCCTCCACTACCCGATGCCGGACAACGAGCGCGTGCTCTTCGACGCGATCCTCACCGATCCCCGCTGGTACATCAAGACCATCGCGCTGCAGCTCGTGGCCGAGACCTTCGCGGTCGCGATCTTCAAGATGATGGGGGAGGCGGCCGCGGATCCGCTCCTCCGCCAGGTGTGCACCCGCATCCTGCA
>DATFGS010000156.1:0-1065 GCA_035249225.1 Candidatus Methylomirabilota bacterium
TGCGCCGCTCGTCCAAGGCCCGGTTTTGATCCTCGAACACCGCGAGATTCCGCGCCGCGACCAGCCCGGACACCTGCGCCATGAGCTGATCGAGCCGTCCGAGCCACTGTGACCAGTCCTCGTCGTCCTCTTTCACGATCAACAAGCCGTCGCAGTACCACTTGCCCGCCAGGGTGCCGGTGCCGCCCTGCTTGACCGAGACCGTCTCGGACGCGGAGACTCGCTTCGTGGCTTGGGCCATGCGCTCCTCATGGAGCATGATCTCGCGCTCGGCGGCGCTGATCCGCTTCGGCTTCTCGGCGGCGCTCATGAGGCACCGCCTCGCGCCAGCTTCCACGCCTGCGTCTTGATGTAGTTGAGCCCGGACATTGACCAGCGGGCGAGGATCGCCTCGTTGATCTCGCGCCACTCGCCGCTCGGCCCGTAGGCGAGCAGCGCCGCCGCGTAGTCCACGGCCACGTCGTCGCGGGTACAGGTCGGATCGGCAATCGCCGCGAGTACGTCCTTGCGCCAGAAGTCGTCAGCCGGGCGCGGTGTCTCCTGCTCGGCGGCGGTCACGGCAGCACCGAGAAAGTCGCGTCCATGAGCGCGGCCCCGTGGTCGGTCGGGAAAATGTCCGTCTGCTCGACACGCACAACGAACCACTCGCTCGGGCAGTTGTTGATCGCCTTCGCTGCGGCCACGTCGAGGTCGTGCGCATCGATGACCTCGATGACCTCGCTGTGGACGATACGCCGATCCGCTGCGTCTGCATACGTCACGGTGAAGTCCATTCGCTGCTCCTTTCGCGGGTTGCCTTACAGCGGGAACACTAGCACGGTTGCCCCGCCGGGTCAAGGGGGGCCGGACGCCGATACCCGAATTGATACCGACGCCCGCCCCCGACACACCCGCGAAAGTGTGCGCCGCAGATTCTAGCGGGTGAGGTCGCGGAACGCATGGCCGGGATGCCCCGTCCCGGCGAAGTACGCGAGGAGCGTTGCCAGGTTGGACACGTCGGGGCCGTCCGGGGTGCCGAACCCGATCACGCGCCGCCCCTCGTCCATCACCCCGGTATGCACGTAG
>DATFGS010000157.1:0-11304 GCA_035249225.1 Candidatus Methylomirabilota bacterium
TCGTGGAGGATCTGCTTCGCGAGCGCCGCGATGGGGCCGGGCATGGTCGCGGAGAGCAGCAGGTTCTGCCGGCGCGCCGGGAGCTGCTTCAGGATGCGCTGGATGTCGGGCAGGAAGCCCATGTCCAGCATGCGGTCGGCCTCGTCCAGCACCAGCACCTGGAGGCCGTCGAGCTTGGTGTAGGGATAGCGCATGTGATCGAGCAGCCGGCCCGGGGTGGCGACGAGGATGTCCACGCCGCGGCGGAGCGCCGACTCCTGCGGGCCCATGCCCACGCCGCCGAAGATGGCCGCGCCGCTCACCCGTGTGTGGCGGGCGAGCTGGCCGCGGTGCTCGTCGATCTGGGCCGCGAGCTCGCGGGTGGGCGCGATGATCAGGGCGCGCGTGGTGCCCCGGGGGAGCCCGATCAGCCGCTGGAGGATCGGCAGCAGGAACGCCGCGGTCTTGCCGCTGCCGGTCATGGCGCAGGCGAGCACGTCGCGCCCGGCCAGGGCCGGGGGAATGGCGTCACGCTGGATGGGGGTCGGGGCCTGGAAGCCCAGGGACTCGACGCCTCGGAGCAGATCGGAGTGAAGCTGGAACTGGGAGAAAGACATGGAGCGAGTAACCTCTTGCGGGCACAGCCGGGCCCGTACAGTCTTCCGCGGATTTCTTGGCGCGCCCCACGATGCGGAAGAGGACGGGAAACGCGGTCTGCGATGTTGCAGTGGTTACAGCATACACGCGGCCGCGGGCCGGCGCGAAGAAATAACGCCGGGCGTTACTCGGTCCGCTGGGCCATCCGCTCCGCGATCTCCGCCTCGAACAGCTGGAGCGTCAGCGGGCAGGGCGGCTCGTTGGTGTCGATGTACTGGCACTCGGTCTCGCTGCAGCGGACGAAGAGCTTGCCGTGGCCCCCGAGCGACTGGCGGCGGCGCAGCGAGATGGAGACGGTTTCCGAGACGACGCTGCAGCTGTACGACTTCGTGGGAGTCCGGGGCACGGGGATCCTTTCCTCGCGGTCATTGCGACCGAGGAGACCAGTATACACGGTCTCGACGGCGTAATGAGGCCCCGAGATCCGCTCCCGAGCGGTCGGCGCCGACTGCAGCACGCTGAGTTATACTCCACCGCGATGCGCGCCCTGATCTGCCGAGCGTGGGGACCGATCGACACCCTGACCGTGGAGGAGGTCGCTCCCCCCGCGCCCGCCGCCGACGAGGTGCTCATCGACGTGCGCGCCACCTCGGTCAATTACGCCGACTCGATCATGGTGGCGGGCAAGTACCAGACCCGTCCGCCATTGCCGTTCAGCCCGGGGCTCGAGACCGCGGGCGTGGTGGCGCGCTGCGGTTCCGGCGCGACCCGCTTCAAGCCGGGCGATCGGGTGATGGCGACCCTCGCGTGGGGCGGGCTCGCCGAGCAGGCGGTGGCCAAGGAGGCCGAGACCTTCCCGATCCCCGCCGGCATGTCCTTCGACGAGGCGGGCGCCTTCCCCATCGCCTACATCTCGAGCGACGTGGCGATCCGCTGGCAGGGCCGGCTCGAGGCGGGGGAGACCCTGCTCGTGCTCGGAGCGGCGGGCGGGGTCGGGCTCACCGCGGTCGAGATCGGCAAGGCGATGGGCGCGCGCGTGATCGCGGGCGCAAGCACCGCGGAGAAGCTCGCGGTGGCGCGGGAGCACGGGGCGGACGAGGGGATCAACTACGCGACCGAGAACCTGACCGAGCGGGTGATGGCGCTCACCGGGGACCGGGGCGCCGACGTCTGCTTCGACCCGATCGGAGGGGAGCTGGCCGACGCCGCGCTGTCCTCCCTCGGCTGGGGCGGGCGCATGCTGGTGGTCGGCTTCGTGGGCGGCGTGCAGCCGATCCCCGCGAACCGGCTGCTCGTCAAGAACCGCTCGGCCCTCGGCTGCTCGCTGCGCCACTACCGCTTCAACGCCCCCGACAAGCTGCGCGCCTCGGTGCAGGCCCTCGTCGGCTGGTACGCGGCGGGCAAGCTCAAGCCCCACGTGAGCCACCGGCTGCCCCTGGAGCGGGCGGTGGAGGCGATCCGCCTGCTGACCGATCGCCGGGCGGTCGGCAAGGTCGTCGTCACCCTCGGGAGCTGACCCCCGGTGGAGATCCGCGTCGAGGCGCACGGCCCGCACGTGGTGGTCGTCACCATCGACAACCAGCCGCGGCTCAACGCGATGACGCGGGCGATGATGGCGGACCTCGGGCGGATCTGGGACGAGCTCGAGCGCGGGAGCTGCCGCGCCATCGTGCTCACCGGCGCGGGCGTGCGGGCCTTCTGCGCGGGCGCCGACATCAGCGGCGATCTGAGCGCTTCGGCGGAGACCGCCCGCGTGGTCGGGCACGCCCTGCTGAAGCAGGACGCGTACGCGAAGCCGATCGTGGCCGCGGTCAACGGCGACTGCGTGGGCGGCGGCGTGGAGCTGCTCCTCTCCACCGACATCCGCGCGGCCGCGCCGCACGCCCGCTTCGGCCTGCCGGAGGTGAAGTGGTCCATCTACCCGTTCGGCGGGGCCACCCTCAAGCTCCCCCAGCAGATCGGCCACGTGCACGCGATGGATCTCCTGCTCACCGGGCGGCTGATCGACGCGGCCGAGGCCGTGCGCCTCGGGCTCGTCAACCGCGTGGTCCCCGCCGACGGCCTGATGGCGTGGGCGCTCGAGACCGCGGAGGCGATCGCGGCCAACAGCCCGTCCGCGGTGCAGGCGGTGAAGCGCCAGATCAGCGCGACCATCGCCGATCACGCGCGGGGCCGCGAGGCGCTCGAGCAGGAGCTGGGCGACCGGGTGCGCGCCAGCGCGCATTTCAAGGAAGGGGTGGCCGCGTTCCGCGAGAAGCGGCGGCCGCGCTACGAATGACGGAGCGCCGGAGGAGGAGCCGCCCATGACCGCGCCGGTTCGCGTCCACATCCGGGTGCCGGGCACCGCGCCCATGCCCGAGCTGATGCGCCTGATCCAGTCGATCGAGTCGGCGGGCTTCGACGGCGCCGGCGTCCTCGACAGCCAGATGATCTCCCGCGACACCTTCGTCACGCTCGGCCAGGCCGCGACGCACACCACGCGGATGCAGCTCTTCCCCGCGGTCACCAACCCGTTCACCCGCCACGCCTCGGTGCTGGCCGGGGCGATCCAGACGGTGGAGGAGCTGGCCCCGGGGCGGGTGAAGTTCGTGATGGGCACCGGCTACACCTCGGCCACCACCATCGGACGGAAGGCGGCCACCCTCGCCGAGATGCGGGAGTCCATCGCCACCATCAAGACGCTGCTGGCCGGGGAGAGCGCGCGGTTCGGCGAGACCGCCGGGCGCCTGGCCTACGCGGGCGGCCGACGCATCCCGGTGCTGATGGCCGCGTCCGGGCCGAAGGCGATCGAGGTCGCGGGCGAGGTCGCCGACGGCGTGCTGCTGCTGGTGGGCAGCAACCGCGGCATCGTGCAGCGCGCGCTCGAGCTGCTCGAGCGCGGAGCCCGGCGCGCGGGGCGCAAGGTCGAGGATCTCGAGGTGATCTGGGCGGTGCGCACCGCGGCGCTGCCGACCACCGCGGAGGCCCTGCGCCAGGCGCGGCCGACCTCGGTGCACTGGGGCATCCTGCGCTGGGGCGGCTACTGGCTCGAGCCCGCGGGCCTGAAGCTGCCGCCGCTCACGATCCCCGACGCGGTGTGGAAGATCTACCCCGACCTCTCCCATGCCCATGACTGGGAGGCGGCCATCGCCGCGACCTCGTTCGTGCCGGACGAGGTGGTCGCCAAGCTCTGCGAGGCGATGGGGCTGATCGGCACCGCGGAGGACTGCGCGGCGCGCATCGCGGAGCTGACCAGGCTCGGCGTGCAGAACCTCTACCTGATGCCGCTCGAGACCTTCACGCCGCCGGTCCGCGAGATCACCGCCTTCCGCGACACCGTCTTCCCCCGCCTCGCCGCCGCCGGCCTGAGATGACTCGGAGGGGGCTGCGCCCGCGCGCGAAGCGGAGCTAGCGGCCGGGCGCGGCGAGGAGCTCGGCGAGGCGGAACTTCTGGACCTTGCCGGTGCTGGTCACGGGCAGGGCCTCGCGGGCCATCACGTGGATCTGCTGGGGGACCTTGTAGGCGGCGAGGGCGTCACGGCAGAGCGCGCGGAGCGCGGCGGGATCGAGGTCGCGGCCCGGCTTCGGCACCACCACCGCGACCAGGATCTCCTCCTTGCGCGGGTCGGGTAGCCCGACCACGTAGGCCTGCTCGACGGCGGGGTCGCCCAGCAGGACCTCCTCGACCTCGAGCGGAGCCACGTTGATGCCGCCGGTCTTCACCATCTCCTTGATGCGCCCGCGGAAGCGCAGCCGCCCGTCCTCGCCGATGAACCCGAGGTCCCCGGTGAGCAGGAACCCGTCGCGGTCGAAGGACGCCGCGTTCTTCTCGGGATCGCGGAAGTAGCCGGGCGTGAGCAGCCCGCGCACCAGGATCTCGCCGATCTCGCCCGTCGGCAGCGGCTTGCGGCTCTCGCGATCGACGACGCGGATCTCCATGCCGGGCAGGGGATAGCCCACCGTGGAGAGCCGTACCTCGGGCGTGTCGTGAGCGTCGGTGACCGAGCAGTTGCCGTAGCACTCGGTGAGCCCGTAGACGTTGCAGATCTCGTGCGCGCCGAGGTCCATCACCATCTGCATGGCCGCGGGCGGGCCGATGGCCGCGCCGGTGCGGAGCGACGAGAGATCGCGCCGCGGCCGGTCGGGATGCTCGGTGAGCGCCAGCGCGATGTTCGGGGTGCCGTAGTACACCGTGCAGCGCTCGCGTTCGATCAGGGCCAGCGCCTCTCCCGCGTCGAGCTGCTCCTGCAGCACCAGGGTCCCGCCGTGGCTCATCACCGCCACCAGGGCGTTGGCGCCGAAGCTCCAGAAGAGCGAGATGCCCATCCACATGCGGTCGGCCGGGGTCAGGTGCTGGCGCTCGCCGATGTTCCACATGTTCTCGAGGAGGCCGCCGTGGCGGAGCTGCACGCCCTTGGGCGTCGAGGTGGTGCCGGAGGTGTAGAGGATGCACGCGACGTGCTCGGGCGTCACCGCCCGCTGCGCGGCGTCGATCTCCGCGTCCGGCACGTCCCGGCCCAGCGCGGCCAGGTCGTCGAGCGCGATCGTCCCCGCCGGGTGCTCGTCGCCCGCGACCACGACCCCGCGCAGGTCGGGCAGGCGGGCCGAGCCCGGGCCGCCCATCTCGCGCACCGCGTGGAGGAACTGCTGCGCGCCCAGGCGCGGGATCGTGATCAGCGTCGTGACCCCACAATGGGCCAGGACGTACTCCAGCTCGCGCGGCCGCGACCACGTGCTGATCGGCACCAGGGTGGCTCCCAGCATCGTCACCGCGAAGTCGATGAGGAGCCACTCCGGCCGGTTGGTCATGACCAGCGCGACCCGATCACCCGCGACGACGCCCAGCCGGCGCAGCCCCTTGGCGAGCCGCCGCGCCCGGTCACGCGTCTGCGCATAGGTCAGGCGCTCCCCGCCGCCGACGATCAGCTCGTGCTCCGGCTGGCGCGCGGCCAGCTCGTCGAGGAGGTCAGGAAGGGTACGGCTCGCCGGCCGCATCACGCCGCTCCCCGGCTACGAGGCGTAGTGGTCTCGGGCGAGGGGAGCCTTGGTGCCCTCGCCGATGAAGAGCACGGTGAGGACGATCTCCACCGAGTGGTTGATCGCGAGGCCCTGGCAGCCGATGGCCGCGCGGGTCGGCTTGCCATGGTCGCCGTAGAGCTCGACCAGGAGATCGGTGGCGCCGTTGATCACGCGCGGCTGCTGGCCGAAGCCGGGCGCGGAGTTCACGAAGCCGATGAGCTGCACCGCCTGCTGCACGCGGTCGAGATCGCCGAGCGCGTACTTGACCGCGGACAGGCTCGAGATCGCCGCGTAGCGCGCGGCCTCGTAGCCCTGCTCGATCGAGAGGTCCGCGCCGACGATGCCGGGCAGGTACGGCCGGCCGTCCTTTACCGGCGTGGTGCCGGAGAGGTAGAGCATGTTCCCCACCGCCAGGTGCGAGATGAAGCGCGCCCCGGAGGCGTTGCCGCGGTAGAGCTGATCGAGATCGGGCAGGGTCAGGCCGAGCTGGGCGAGCTTCGCCTCGACGAGCATGGCGGCCGCGCTCCGGTCAGCGGCCCTGGAACTGCGGCCGGCGCTTCTCCGAGAAGGCCTTCACGCCCTCCTGGTAGTCCTGGCTGTTGAAGCAGTCCGTGATCAGGCGGTCCAGCATCGGGATGTCGCGATCGGCGGCCGGCTTCAGGAGCTGCTCCACGGTGGCCTTGGCCGAGCGCAGGGTGAGCGGGGCATTGCGCGCCATCGTCAGCGCGTAGTCCCGGGTGAAACGCCCGAGATCCGCTTTGGGCACCACCTGGTTCACCAGGCCCATCCGCAGCGCATCCTGGGCGCTGAAGTCGGTGCGGGCGGTGAAGAAGAGCTCCTTGGTGTACGCGGGGCCGATCAGGTGCATCAGCTTCTCCATGCCGCGGTAGTGATAGCCCAGGCCCAGGCGCGCGGCCGGGATGCCGAAGCGGGCGTCGTCGGCCGCGATGCGCATGTCGCAGGTGATCGCGATGCCGACGCCGCCGCCGATGCAGAAGCCGTGGATCATGGCGAGCAGCGGCTTGCCGAGCGTGGACAGCGACTCCGATCCGGCCGCCGAGATGCGCCGGTACTCCTCCTCGTCGGCCGCGTTGCGCCGGCGGTCCTTGAACTGGGAGATGTCGGCGCCCGCCACGAAGGCGGTCTCGCCCGCGCCGCGCAGGATGACGACCCGGATCGCGCTGTCGCTGGAGAGCTCGCGCACGTACTCGGGCATGCGCTGCCACATCTCCTGGCTCACCGCGTTGCGCTTGTGCGGCTGGTTGAAGGTGATCCAGCCGATCGGCCCGTCCTTCTCCATCAGCAGGGTCTCGGCCTGGGTCGTCACGGTCTCGCTCATGGGCGCTCTCTCCTGGTCTCGGGGTGCCGTTCGCCCACTGGTGTATCCCGTCCGCCCGTTTCGCGCAAGTGCGGGATCCCCGGCGTGCGGGCTCCCCAGGTGCGGTATCCTCGATGGCCGCAGCCCCGGACCATGAGCCGCCCGACCCATCGCGACGCGTGCCAGGCCTTCCGCTGGGAGGAGAGCGCCCGGGCGATGGGCTTCGCCCCGGGCGCGCCGGTGAATCTCGGGCGCGCGATCGTGGACCGCCACGCCGGCTCCGGCCGCGTCGCCCTCCGATGGTTCGGCCGGCGCGGCGAGGCCCGGGCCTACACCTTCGACGAGCTCGCCCGGCTGACCGCCCGGTTCGCCAACGCGCTCCGCGAGCTCGGTGTGGGCCCCGGCGACCGGGTCGCGGGTTTCCTGCCGCGCATTCCCGAGATGCTCATCGCGATGATCGGCACCTGGAAGGTGGGAGCGGTCTACGTGCCGATCTTCACCGGGTTCGGTCCCGACGCGATCGAGTTCCGCGTGCGCCACAGCGGCGCCCGGGTGCTCGTCACCCAGTGGGAGCAGCGGGCCCGGCTGCCCGAGCCGCTGCCGGACGGGGTGACCGTCATCGCGGTGGCCGCCGCCGCCGCGGGCCCGGCGGCCGACGTGGACTTCTGGCGCGTCATGCAGGGGCAGCCGGACGTGGCCCGATTGACCGACGTCCGCCGAGACGATCCCGCGGTGCTGCTCTACACCTCGGGCTCGACCGGCCCCCCGAAGGGCGTGAAGATCGCCGCGAACTTCCCGGTCGCGATCCATCCGCACCTGATTCACGGCGCCGACCTGCGCCCCGACGACGTCTTCTGGCCGACCGGCGATCCCGGCTGGGGCTACGGGCTGGTCTGCTACATGGGCGCGCTCGCCCTGGGCGTGCCGGTGGTCTCGCACGAGGCCGCGCCGGCGCCCGAGTTCTGCCTCGCCCGGCTGCGCGAGCTCGGCGTGACCAACCTCGCGACGACCCCGACGCTCCTGCGCGGCGTGATGGCGCTCGGGGCCGCGGCGGCGAGCGGCGGGGTGCGGGTGCGCAGCGCGAGCAGCTGCGGCGAGCCGCTCAACGCGGAGGTCGTCCGCTTCTTCCGGGAGCAGTGGGGCGTCACGGTGCGCGATCAGTACGGCTCGAGCGAGCTCGGGCTGCCGATCGGCAACTTCGCCACCGTGGACATGACGGTCAAGCCGGGCTCGATGGGGCTGCCCCTGCCCGGCTGCACGATCGCGGTGGTGGACGACGGCGGGCGGGAGCTGGGCCCGGACGTGGTGGGCCACGTCGGGATGAGGCCGCACCCGGAGGGTTACTACTCGCTCGGCTACTGGCGGGACGAGGGCCGGGACCGGGAGATGTACCGCGGCGAGTGGATGACCTGCGGGGACCTGGCGCGGCGCGACGGGGAGGGGTACTTCTGGTTCGAGGGCCGCGCCGACGACGTGATCAAGAGCGCGGGGTACCGCATCGGGCCGTTCGAGGTCGAGAGCGCGATCCTGAAGCACCCGGCGGTGGCCGAGGCCGCGGTGGTGGGCAAGCCCGACGCGCTGCGCGGCCAGATCGTCAAGGCCTACGTCGTCCTCAAGCCGGGCCGCGAGGGGCAGGGTGGGCTCGCGAGCGAGATCGTGGATGTGGTGAAGACGCACCTCGGGCGGCACCAGTACCCGCGGGAGATCGAGTTCCTCGATCAGCTCCCGAAGACCGAGACCGGCAAGATCCAGCGGTTCCTGCTGCGAGGGCGGTGATGCCGCCCGCGGCCGAGGAGAATGCGATGCCCGCCTACGAGGTGATCACGGGACCGAGTCCCTGGCCCGCGCGCTACACGTTCTCGCCCGCGGTCCGCGCGGGCAACCTGCTCTTCATCTCGGGCATGACCGCGGGCGACGAGAGCGGCCAGATCGTCGGGCCCGGCGACATCGCGGCCCAGACGCGGTACATCTTCGAGAAGTTCGCGAAGCTGCTGGCCGCGGCGGGCGGCGGCTTCGAGCACATCGTGCAGACCACCGAGTACGTGACCACCACCGAGAACTACGGCAGGACCGCCGAGGTGCGGCGCGAGTTCTTCGAGGGCCGCTTCCCGACCGCGACCGGCGTGATCGTGGCCGGCCTGCTGCGCGAGGGCGCCCTCATCGAGATCTCGGCCATCGCCGTCCTGCCCGATAACCCTCTCCCGGGAGGGGAGAGGGCGGGGTGAGGGGGAGGGACCAATGCCCGACGCGCGACTGATGGATCAAGCCTTCCAGCGCATCATGCGAAGCCTGGTGGACACCGGCCGCGCCCCGCACCACGCGGAGCTCGCGCGCGCGCTCGGGTTGCCGGGGGGAGACGGCCGAGGCCTGCTCCGCGACGTGATGCAGGCCTACCCGATCGGCTGGCTCCACCCGGAGACCGACTACATCGCCTCGTTCCCGCCGCTGAACAACCTGCCCACCCAGTACCGCATCACGGTGCGGGGCGAGCAGCGGTGGTTCGCCCAGTGCGGGTTCGAGGCCACGTCCGCGACGTGGCTCTTCCCGGGCGAGACCGTGCGCGTGGACGCGCCGTGCCTCGACTGCGGCGATCCGGTCACGGTGGAGATGCGCGACGGACGCATCACGTGGGCGGATCCGCCCGGCCTCGTCGGCCATCTCGCCTTCGGGTTCGGGCCGTCGCGCGGGCGATCGTACTACCTCTGAACGGGCATGAACCTCTTCCGGTCGGAAGAGCACGCCCGGCGCTGGAGCGAGTTTCAGCCGAGGTCCGAGGAGGGGTTCATCACGCTCGAGCAGCTCGCCGGATTCTTCGGCACCGAGAGCCGGCGGCACATGCTGGACGGCGACTACCTCTCGTCGTGGTACCCGCGCCGCGCCGCGGAGCGCCGCGCCTATCTCGAGCGGATCGGCAAGACCTCGCCGTTCTGGATGGGAACCCCCGACCCGCCCGCGTCCTGATGAGGTAGACTCTGGGCCCGAAAGGAGCCCACCCATGAAAGCGATCCGCGTCTCGGAGTACGGCGGTCCGGCAGTCCTGAAACTCGAGGAGATACCCACGCCCCAGCCGGGGCCCACCCAGGTGCTGGTGCGCATCCACGCGGTCGGCATCAATCCGGTGGACACGTATCTCAGGAGCAACACCGACAACCGCGGGCCCAAGCTGCCCTATACCCCGGGCGCGGACGCGGCCGGCGTCATCGAGGCGGCGGGCCCGGGGGTGACCGCGGTGAAGAAGGGCGACCGCGTCTACGTGGGCGGCACCGTGACCGGCGCCTACGCCGAGTACGCGGTGTGCGAGCAGGGGCAGGTGCACCCGCTGGCCGCCCGCGCCACGTTCCCGCAGGGCGCGGCCATGAACGTCCCCTACGCGACCGCCTACCACGCGCTCTTCAACCGCGCCCACGGCGAGGCGGGGGAGACGGTGCTGGTCCACGGGGCCAGCGGCGGGGTGGGCATCGGCGCAGTGCAGCTCGCGCGGGCGCGCGGGCTCACCGTCATCGGCACCGCGAGCACCGAGAAGGGGCGGCGCCTCGTCGCGGAGCAGGGCGCGCACCACGTCCTCGATCACACCGCGGCGGGCTACCTGGAGGAGTGCGTCAGGCTGACCGGCGGGCGCGGACCCGACATCATCATGGAGATGCTGGCCAACGTGAATCTCCAGAAGGATCTGAACACCATCGCGATGCGGGGCCGCATCGTGGTCATCGGCAACCGCGGCAACACCGAGATCAACGCGCGCATCGCCATGAACAAGGACGCGGCCGTCCTCGGCATGGCCCTCAATCACGCCACCCCGGCCCAGCTCGCGGGCATCCACGCCGCGCTCGTCGAGGGGCTGCGCAACGGGTCGCTGTGCCCGGTCATCGCGCTGGAGCTGCCGCTGGCCCAGGCCGCCCGCAGCCACGAGGCGGTGATGGAATCAGGCCACCACGGCAAGGTCGTCCTGGTCGCCTGATCTGCCCTACTGAAAGTCGGCGCGGACGGGGCCGACGGGGGTGAAGGTCGCGGCGATGCGATCGCCGCGGGCGATCGCGTACTGGCGGGTGAACGAGCCCGACATCACCTTCATGCCCGCCTCGAGCGCCAGGCCGAGCTCGGCGAGCTTGTTGGCGAGCCAGGCCACGGAGGCCGCCGGGGTGCCCAGCACCTCCGCGCCGGTGGCCCGGTCGGGGGCGCCTCCGTTCACGGAGAGCTCGAGCGTCACCGACGCCAGGTCAAAGCCCGCGGGCACCGGCACCGCCGCGCCGGTCACGTAGGCGCGCTGCTGCGCGTTGTCGGCCAGGCTGACGTTGAGATCGGCCGCGAAGTCGCCGCGCTTCTCGATGATCTCGAAGGCCGGCGCCATCGCGCCGAGCGCGGCCTGGGCCTGCGCGTCGGTGACACCGGGTCCGCGCAGGGTTTGGCCCACC
>DATFGS010000158.1:0-1877 GCA_035249225.1 Candidatus Methylomirabilota bacterium
GCACGAAGAGGCCGGGGCCTGATCCCGCCCGATCGGAGGGCTGCATGAGCTCCCGCTACGATTCGCTGATGGACGTGGTCCGCTCCCGCATGACCAACCGGGCCTTTGCCCCCGCCGAGATCCCGCGCGCGCACGTCGAGATGATCCTGGAGGCGGCGCGCCACGCCCCGTCGGGCGCCAACACCCAGCCCTGGCACTTCATCGTGGTCACCGATGAGACGGCCAAGGCGGCGATCGGTCAGTGCTTCGTGGACGAGCAGCAGCACCGCGCGAAGCTGCGCATGGGCTTTCCCACCCCCAACTACGGCGGGGTGAAGACCGCGCCGGGTTTCATCGTCATCGCGGCCGACTTCCGCTTCGTCCGCGCGTTCCCGGTGCTCAACGACGGCTCCGACCTCGACCGGCTCTATCACCAGAACGCCGAGCGCATCCTGCTCCAGTCGGTGGCCGCCGCCACCATGTCGGCCCACCTGGCCGCGGCCGCCCTCGGCTACGCGGTCTGGTGGATCACCGCGATCGGCCAGGACGATATCCAGAAGCAGGTGAAGCCGCTGCTCTCGGTGCCCGACGAGCTCAGCATCATCGACGTGATGTGCTTCGGGCCGCCCCTCAAGCCGTCCTACAAGCGGTGGAAGAAGCGGCTCGACCAGATCGCGAGCTGGGACCGCTTCGATCCCGCCAACCTCATGACCGACGGGGAGATCGACGAATGGGTCAAGACGACGCGCCACAAGGTGATGTACCGCGACGAGAGCCGGGTGGACTGATGGCCCCGCTCACCCCGGTTGACCGCGTCCGCGTCACCACGGTGGTCGACAATTACATCGACACGCTTCGGCAGGACGAGAAGGTCGCCCGCCGTCACAGCTCATTCGCGGCACGCCAGATGGTGGATCTCCGGGCCGAGCACGGCCTCGCCCACTACCTCGAGGTCACTCGTGGCACCGAGACGGTGCGGATCGCCTTCGACTTCGGCCCCACCGCGGCCGCGATCACCCACAACTTCCGGGTTCTGGGCCTGGACGCCGGTGCCATCGACATCCTCGCGTTGAGCCACGGCCACTGGGACCACTTCGGAGGGCTGATCGGCTTCCTGCAGGCGTATCGCCCCGCCATGAAGAACCCGCTCACGTTCTACGGTGGCGCCGATCATTTCCTCACGCGTTGGCATCAGCGCGGGGACGACCGCGTGAGCATGGGCAGGCTCTACCGGGAGGAGATCGAACGCTACGATATCCGGGTCGAGACGGTGCGGACGCCGACCCTCCTCGCCAGTGGCGTGCTGCTGAGCGGGGAGATGCACGAGGCGGACCCGTTCGAGCCGATCCCGGCAAGTCTCCGGGTCGAGCGCGACGGGGCGATCGTGCCCGACGATTTCCTCGGCGAGCAGACCCTGGTCTTCAACGTAAAGGGCCGCGGCCTCGTGGTGGTGACATCGTGCTCGCACCGCGGCATCGTCGGCATCTGCCGGAACGCCACGCGCATCGCGGGCGTCTCCAAGGTGCACGCGGTGATCGGTGGCTTCCACCTGAGCGGGCTCAACGAGGAGCGGGTCACCCGCGTGGTGGACGCCTTCCGCGCGCTCGAGGTGGACTGGCTGGTTCCGCAGCACTGCACCGGGCTCGAGTCGATGGCCACCATGCTGCAGCGGATGCCGTCGGAGACGGTGGTCACGTCGGTCGGCTCGACGTTCACGTTTCAGGCGTAGGGGCCCCCTCACCCTGCCCTCTCGCCCGGAGGGGAGAGGGAACTACTGGAGGTCGCGGGAGGCGGGGAGGCCGCCGGCGGCGGTGGCGGCGCGCACCGCTCGTGCGATCGCGCGGGCCACCAGGTCGGCGGCGTCGCGGCCGAGGGCGTCCACGTCGGCGCGCGCGGTG
>DATFGS010000159.1:0-1164 GCA_035249225.1 Candidatus Methylomirabilota bacterium
CGAGCTGCGGCGCCACAACGCGGCCTTCTGCTCGCCGCACTTCCTCGAGTTCTTCCGCAAGCAGGTGGCGGAGGCGGTGCACCGCCACCAGATGTTCACCCGCGAGGAGAAGATCATGGTCGCCGTCTCGGGCGGCAAGGACTCCCTCGCGCTCTGGGACGTGCTGATCGAGGACGGCTACCAGACCGCCGGCCTCTATCTCGATCTGGGCATCTTCGACTACTCGAAGGAGTCCAGGGCCAAGTGCGAGGCGTTCGCGGCCTCCCGCGGCCAGACCCTGCACATCGAGCGGGTGGCGGAGGCGGTGGGCGCGCCGATCCCAGTGGTGCAGCAGGCCACGCGCCGGCCGACCTGCTCGGCCTGCGGCCTCTCCAAGCGCTACCTGATGAACCGTGCCGCGCTCCAGCACGGCTACCCTGTGGTCGCGACCGGCCACAACCTCGACGACGAGGCGGCCACGCTCTTCGGCTCGGTCATGCACTGGCAGACCGACGCGCTGCCGCGCCAGTCTCCCGCGCTCGCCTCCACGCATCCGAAGCTCGTCCGCCGGGTGAAGCCGCTCTACCGCCTGTCCGAGCTCGAGACCGCGGCCTTCGCCTTCCTGCGCGGCATCGATTACATCGTGGAGGAGTGCCCGTTCGCCAAGGGCGCCACCTCCATCGCCCACAAGCAGGTGCTGGACCGCCTCGAGGAGGCCTCGCCCGGCTCCAAGCACAACTTCCTGTTCGGGTTCCTCGAGAAGGCCCGGCCCGCGTTCGAGAAGATCGAGCACGTCGAGCTGCTCGAGTGCACCTCCTGCGGGCAGGTGACCACCGGGGCGATCTGCGCCTTCTGCAAGCTGGCCGACCTGGTCAAGCGCCGGACCGCGGGCTAGCTCACTCCGTCCGCCCGGCCAGGCTCGCCACCGCCAGCACAAGCTCCGTCGGGTCGGCCGGCTTCGCGAGGTGCAGGTTGAAGCCCCCGGCGAGGACCCGCAGGCGATCCTCCGAGCGTCCGTAGGCCGTGAGGGCCAGAGCGGCCAGACGGCGGCTACGGAGCATGGCGAGACGGCGCGCACGTTTCAGAAGGCTGAAGCCGTCTTCCTGGGGCATTTCGAGGTCCGTGACCAGGACGTCCGGCCACCATTCTTCCAGGGCGGTCATCGCGTCGGCCGCGGAGCCGGCC
>DATFGS010000160.1:0-8566 GCA_035249225.1 Candidatus Methylomirabilota bacterium
ACGTGCACCGGCTGCTCATGACCGCCTTCGTGCTGGGCATCCCCGAGCACAAGGTCCGGGTCATCGCCCCGGACGTGGGCGGCGGCTTCGGCTCCAAGATCTTCCTCTACAACGAGGAGACGGTCTGCACCTGGGCCACCAAGCAGATCAAGCGGCCGATCCGCTGGACCTCCTCGCGCCGCGAGGCCTTCCAGACCGACGCCCACGGGCGTGACCACGTGACCGACGCCGAGGTCGCGGTGGCGAAGGACGGCAAGTTCCTGGGCCTGCGCGTGAAGACCACCGCCAACCTGGGCGCGTACCTCTCGACGTTCGCCCCCGCGGTGCCGACGTACCTGTACGCCACCCTGCTGAACGGGGTGTACGAGTGGCCCGCCATCCACGCGGCGGTGACCGGCGTCTTCACCAACACCACCCCGGTGGACGCCTACCGCGGGGCCGGCCGGCCCGAGGCCTGCTACCTGCTCGAGCGCATGGTGGACGCGGCCGCGGCCGCGCTCAAGATGGACCCCGCCGACATCCGCAAGAAGAACTTCATCCCGAAGTTCTCCAACGGCTACCAGACCAAGGTCGCCCTGTCCTACGACAGCGGCAACTACCCGGGCGCCTTCGACAAGCTGCTCGGAATGCTCGACTACAAGAAGTTCCGGACCGACCAGGCGGCCGCGCGCGCCCAGGGCCGGCTGATGGGCATCGGCTTCTCGACCTACATCGAGGCGTGCAGCATCGCGCCGTCCAAGGTGGTGGGCTCGCTCGGGGCCCAGGCCGGCCTCTGGGAGTCGGGCAAGGTGCAGGTGCATCCCACCGGCAAGGTCAGCGTGTTCACCGGCTCCCACTCGCACGGGCAGGGGCACGAGACCACCATGGCCCAGATCGTGGCCGATTCCCTCGGCATCCCGATGGACGACGTGGAGATCGTGCACGGCGACACCGGGCGGGTGCCGTTCGGCATGGGCACCTACGGCAGCCGATCGGCCTCGGTGGGCGGCACCGCCATCGTGATGTCGCTCGACAAGATCAAGGAGAAGGGCAAGAAGATCGCCGCGCACCTGCTCGAGGCGAACCCGAAGGACATGGAGTACGTGGGCGGCCAGTTCGTGGTCAAGGGCTCGCCCCAGAAGGCGATCCCCTTCGGGCAGGTCGCGCTGACCGCGTACGTCCCGCACAACTATCCGGAGGGCGTGGAGCCGGGCCTCGAGGAAACCAGCTTCTACGACCCGTCCAATTTCTGCTTCCCGTTCGGCGCGCACGCCTGCGTGGTCGAGGTGGATCCGGACACCGGGCACGTCAAGATCCTCCGCTACCTCGCGGTGGACGACGTCGGCAACGTGATCAACCCCATGATCGTGGACGGCATGGTGCACGGGGGCATCGCTCAGGGCGTGGCGCAGGCGCTCTGGGAGGGGGCGGTGTACGACAACGCCTCCGGCCAGCTCGTCAGCGGGAGCATGATGGACTACACGCTCCCGAAGGCGGACATGCTGCCGTTCTACGAGACCGACCGCACCGAGACGCCCACGCCGGTGAACCCGCTCGGCGTCAAGGGCGCCGGCGAGACGGGCACGATCGCCTCGACGCCCGCGGTGGTCAACGCGGTGGTGGACGCCCTGTCGGGGCTCGGCGTGGACCACATCGACGCCATGCCGCTGACGCCCGAGCGGGTCTGGAAGACCGCCCAGGCCGCCAAATCCAGGAAGTAAGGGGAGACGCCGACATGTACCCAGCCCAGTTCGAGTACCACACCCCCGGCACGGTGAGAGAGGCGCTGGACCTGCTCGGGCGCCACAAGGACGACGCCAAGCTGCTGGCGGGCGGGCACAGCCTGCTTCCCGCGATGAAGCTGCGCCTCGCCCAGCCCAAGCACCTGGTGGATCTCCGGAAGGTCTCCGGCCTCTCCGGCATCAAGGAGGAAGGCGGCGCGCTCGTCATCGGGGCGATGACCACCCACTACCAGGTCGAGTCCTCCGCGGTCGTGAAGTCGAAGTGCCCGATGCTCGCGGCGGTGGCCGCCCAGATCGGAGACCCGATGGTGCGCAACATGGGCACGATCGGCGGCAGCCTGGCCCACGCGGACCCGGCCGCCGACTACCCGGCCGCGATCATCGCGCTCGGCGCGGAGATGGTGGCCGAGGGCCCCAAGGGCAAGCGCACGATCAAGGCCGATGATTTCTTCAAGGGCCTGCTCACCACCGCGCTCGCCGAGGACGAGATCCTGACCGAGGTGCGCGTGCCGGTCATGGCGGGCAAGACGGGCGCGGCCTATATGAAGTTCCCGCACCCGGCCTCCCGGTTCGCGGTGGTCGGCGTCGCGGCGGTGCTGAGCGTGGACGGCGGCAAGGTCGGCAAGGCCAGCGTCGCGGTCACCGGCGCGGGCACCAAGGCGGTGCGCGCCAAGGGCGTGGAGGCCGCGATCACCGGCAAGTCGCCCGACGCGGCGTCCATCCAGGCCGCGGCGGAGAAGGCGGCCGAGGGCGTGGACGTCCAGGCGGATCTGCAGGGCACCGTCGAGTACAAGAGCCACCTGGTGCGGGTCTTCGCCAAGCGGGCGATGGAGGCGGCCGCCGCGGCCGTGAAGTAAGCCGCCCGAGTGAGACGTCCAGTCGACGCGCCCCGCGGGATGGACTCCGCGGGGCGTCGTGCTTGGAGCCCCGCGTGATCGCGGCGGTCGTCCTGGCCGCCGGCCTGTCGCGCCGGATGGGTCAGGCCAAGCTGCTCATGAAGGTGAGCGGCAAGGCGATCATCCGGTACGTCGTCGAGAGCGTGCTCGCGGGCGGAGTGGACTCGGTCTGGGTCGTGACCGGACCCGACGTCGAGCCGATCGAGGCGGCCCTGAACGGCCTCGAGGTGCAGATCGCGGTGAACCTCGCGCCCGAGGAGGGCCAGGCCGGCTCGGTGCGCGCGGGCATCGCGGCGCTGCCCCCGTCGGTGGAGGCGGTGCTGATCGCCCTCGGCGACCAGCCGCTGCTGGCGCCGTCGATCATCCCGGCGCTCCTGGCGGCCCGGCGCGCGAGCCCCAAGCTCATCGTGGCGCCGCGCTACCGGGACGGCCAGGGCAACCCGGTGCTGTTCAAGCGCGAGATGTTTCCCGAGCTGCTGCGCCTGACGGGCGACCAGGGCGCGCGACCCATCATCCAGACCGAGCCGGCCCGCGTGGAGTGGGTCGACCTCGACCTGCCCATGCCGCCGGACGTGGATACGCCCGACGACTATGAGAAGATCCGGGCGAACCTCCGGGCGGGCAATCACGCGGTGTAGACTGAGAGGGCCATGAGAGCCGAAATCGAGAAGATCCAGCAGATGATGGAGAAGGCCGACTACGTCACCGACCCGGCCATCGCGACGTCCGTGCACCTGGCGATGACGCTCCGGAAGCCGCTGCTCATCGAGGGGCACGCGGGCGTCGGGAAGACCGAGATCGCCAAGGTGATGGCGCGGATGCTCGAGACCAACCTCATCCGCCTGCAGTGCTACGAGGGGCTCGACGCGGCCCAGGCGCTCTACGAGTGGAACTACCCCAAGCAGCTCCTGCACATCAAGCTCGAGGAGGCGACGACCCACAGCCTCCGCGAGAAGGAAGCCACCATCTTCTCCGAGCCCTTCCTGATCCGCCGCCCGCTGCTCCAGGCGATCAGCCAGGCCGGCCGATCCCCGGTGCTGCTGATCGACGAGGTCGACCGGAGCGACGAGGAGTTCGAGGCGTTCCTCCTCGAGGTGCTCGCCGAGTTCCAGGTGACGATCCCCGAGATCGGGACGATCAAGACCACGCATCCGCCCCACGTCATCCTGACGTCGAACCGGGTGCGCGAGCTCTCCGACGCGCTCCGACGCCGCTGCCTCTACCTCTGGGTGGACTTCCCCGGGTTCGACAAGGAAGTGCGCATCGTGACGCGCAAGGTGCCGGGGGTGAACGAGGCCCTCGCGCGGCAGATCGCTCGCTTCATGGAGAGCGTGCGCAGCCTCCGCCTCGCCAAGGTGCCGGGGGTGGCGGAGAGCCTCGACTGGGCGCAGGCCCTGGCCTCGCTGCACGCCGATCACCTCGACGAGGACCTGGTGCTGGAAACGCTCGGCTGCGTGCTCAAGGACGCCGACGATATCAAGCGCTTCAAGCGGGAGCTGACCTCGAGCGGGCTCAAGCGCTTCGTGGCCGCCGAGGGCTAGGCATGGCGGGACCCCGCGACCTCGCCACCGCCGTCCTCCGCTTCGGCCAGATGCTGCGCGCGGCGGGGCTGCCCCTGACCGTCACCGAGGTGATGGACGGGGTGCGGGCGCTCGAGTTCGTGGACCTGATGGACCGCCAGGATGTCTACCTGGCGCTGCGCACGACCCTGGTCGCTCGGCGGGAGGAGTTCCCCGCCTTCGATCGCTGCTTCGACGTGTTCTGGCGCTTCCAGGCCGAGGAGGGGCAGGGGCTGGATGGCCTCACGAGTCCGACCGACGCCGCCATCCCGGAGGAGCACGCCGGCAACACCGGCGCGGAGGCGGCCCAGAAGAAGGTCTCGGTGGCCCTGGAGGGCTGGGAGGAGCAGGGCGACGACGACGGCGAGCCGCTCGAGGTGCCGGGAGTCAGCGACAAAGAAATCCTCATGGATCAGGACTTTTCGGCCTTCCCGGTTGAGGATCTCGACGAGGTCGCCCGGCTCACGATCCTGATCGCCAGGCGGCTGGCCCGGCGCATCAGCCGGCGCAAGCGCCCGACCCGGCGCGGCGGCGTCATCGACATGCGGCGGAGCATGCGGGCCAACCTCATGAAGGGCGAGATCATCGAGCTCCGGAGGCGCGAGCGCCGGAGGCGCAAGATCCGCCTGGTGCTGCTCTGCGACGTCTCGGGCTCGATGGACCTCTACAGCCGCTTCCTGCTGCAGTTCCTCTACGCGCTCCAGAACGTGTTCGGACGGGTGGAGACCTTCACCTTCTCCACGCGACTGACGCGGGTCACCGAGCATCTCAAGGGAGCGTCCTACCGTCAGGCCCTGGCCAAGCTGACCGAGGTGCGAGACTTCTCCGGCGGGACCCGGATCGGGGAATCCTTGCAGGAGTTCAACGCGCGGTGGGGCAACCTGGTGGACCGGCACACCATCGTCCTGGTGCTCTCGGACGGCTGGGACACCGGCGAGCCCGAGCTCCTGGCCAACGAGATGCTGACGATCAAGCGCAAGGCGGGCCGGCTCATCTGGCTCAACCCGCTGCTGGGCAACCCGTCCTACGAGCCCCTGACGCGCGGCATGGCGGCCGCGCTCCCGCTCGTTGACCACTTCGCGGCGGCCCACAGCCTGGCGAGCCTGCGCGACCTGGCCAGCCATCTCAACCTGAGGTAGCCGACGATGACCGAGCTCTCCGAGCAGCTGACCCAGCTCAAGCGGAACGAATCCAAGGTGACGGTGGCCACCCTCGTTAACACCCGCGGGACCACGCCCCGCAAGGAAGGGGCGAAGATGCTGGTGGGCGAGGGCGGGCGCGTGCTCGGCTCGGTGACCATCGGCGGCTGCGTGGACGCCCAGGTCATCGAGGAGTCGGCCGACGTGCTCGGCAAGAACGCCCCGCGCCTCCTCGAGCTGAACCTGGGCGACGAGGAAGCGTGGGAGATCGGGCTGACCTGCGGCGGCACCATCGAGGTCTTCCTGGAGCCGGTGACTCTCGCCGACAAGGACGACACCACGCTCGTCTACTACGAGCGCGCCCGGGTCCACGCCGAGCAGGGTGGGCGCGCGGTGATCGTGACCCGCCTCGATGCCCCCCACCACGGCGCCAAGCTCCTGCTCTTCGACCACGACGGGCACGAGGGCACGCTCGGCGACACCGTCCTCGACGAGCGCTTCGCCGCGGAGGCGCGCGAGGCCATGGCCGCGGGCAAGTCGCGCACGCTGCTCCTCGAGAACGTGCGCGCCTTCGCGGAGGTCTTCACGCCGCCGTCCACGCTGGTCGTGGTCGGCGCCAGCCACGTGGCGATGCCGCTGGTCACGCTGGCCCGGACCCTCGGCTTCCGCACCATCGTGGTGGACGGCCGGCCGCGCTTCGCCACCAAGGACCGCTTCCCGGACGTGGACGATCTCCGGATCGGCGTCCCCTCCGAGCTGGTGCGGCAGGTCCCCCTGATCCCGACCACCGCGCTGGTGCTGGTGGCCCACGACTACAAGTACGATCTCCCGGTCCTCAAGCACGCGCTGGGCACGCCGGTGGGCTACATCGGGCTCCTGGGCAGCAGCCGCCGGGGGGCGGCGATCCTGAACCTGCTGCGCGAGGACGGCGTGGCCGAGGACGCGCTGCTGCGCGTGCGGGTGCCGATCGGGCTCGACCTGGGCGCGCAGTCCGCGCCCGAGATCGCGCTGAGCATCCTGGCCGAGGCGCTCGCGACCCATCGCAACGCGACCGGGATGCCGATCTCCGAGAAAGTGCGCCGCGGCCTGAAATAGCCCATGAAAGCCATCGCCATCCCGCTTGCCGGCGCGACCGTCGACGCCCTCGAAGGGCGCATCGCGTGCCACGACGTGCGGGATCAGGCGGGGAAGGTCGCGATCGGCAAGGGGCAGACTCTCGACGCGGCCGCGGCGGCGCGCCTGCTCACCCTGCCGTGGCCGGAGGTGCACCTGCTCGAGCTGGATCCGGGCGACGTGCACGAGGAGCCGGCCGGCTCGCGTCTGGCCGCCGCGGCCTGCGGCGCCAACGTGGAGGTCAAGGGCTACAGCGGCGGGCAGTGGAGCCTGGGCGCCCAGCGGCGCGGCCTCGTGAGCGTCAACGCGGGCGCGCTCGACGGGGTCAACGGCCTCGAGGGCATGTCGGTCTTCACGCTCTACGATCTGCAGCCGGTGGAGGCCGGCGAGGTGGTGGCCCGCGCCAAGATCACCCCGCTCGCCATCCCGGAGAGGCTGGTCAAGGACGCGGAGGCGCGCGCCGGGAGCGCGGGAGGCCTCGTCGCGGTGAAGCCCTTCCAGCCCCGCGTGCTGGCCGCGCTCAGCCGGGAGACCCTGGCGCCGCCGCAGCGCCAGCGCTTCGAGTCGTCCCTGACCGAGAAGGTGGACTGGTTCGGCTCGCGGCTCCTGCCGGTCCGCTACGCGCCGGGCGACGCGGCCGCGGTCGCCGGCGAGATGGAAGCCCTGCTCGCCGCCGGCGCCGACATCCTGATCGCGGCGGGCGCGGGCTCGCTCGACCCGCTGGACCCGGTCTTCGCGGGGCTCGAGCGGCTGGGCGGCCGCATGATCCGGCACGGCGCGCCCGCCCATCCGGGCAGCCTGCTGTGGATCGCGGAGGTGCGGGGCCACCCGGTGCTCGGCATGCCCGCCTGCGGGATGTTCTCGCAGGCCACCACGTTCGACCTGGTGCTGCCGCGCATCCTGGCCGGGCTCCCGGCGGGGGCGGGCGAGCTCGCCGCGCTCGGCCACGGCGGCCTGCTCTCGCGCGACAGCGCCTACCGCTTCCCGCCCTACCGCAAGACCGGCGCGCGCGGCGAGCTGGCCGAGTGACATGGCGCTCTACAGCGACGTGATCCGGGAGCGCTTCCGCCGGCCGCTCTTCCGCGGCGCGCTCGAGCACCCGGACGTGGCCCACGAGGACGTGAACCCGCTCTGCGGCGACCGCGTGCGGATCCAGGGGCGGCTCGCCGATGGGCGCCTGGCCGAGGCCCGCTGGACCGGCGACTGCTGCGCGATCTGCGCGGCCTCCGCCGACCTGCTGCTCGAGGCCGCGCTCGGCCAGCCGGTGGCATTCGCGCAGACCCAGACGGCCTCGAGCCTCCTGGAGCGCCTGGATTCCGATATCCGGCCGTCACGGTTGAAGTGCGTGACGCTCCCGCTGACCGTCCTGCAGGAGGCCCTCAGCGGTCGGGAGGTGACACGATGAACCTGGGCGAGAAGACCCGCCGAGACTTCCCCATCCTCTCCCGCGTGGTGAACGGGCACCCGCTCGTCTACCTCGACTCCGCCGCCTCCAGCCAGAAGCCGCTCGCGGTGATCGAGGCCATCGCGGACTACTACAAGACGAGCCACGCCAACGTGCACCGCTCGATCCACACCCTCGGCGAAGAAGCCACCGAGCGGTACGAGGCGGCGCGGGACGCGGTGCGCGCTTTCGTGGGCGCCCGGAGCCGGGAGGAGATCATCTTCACGCGCGGCACCACCGAGGGGATCAACCTCGTCGCCCAGGCGGTCGGGCGGACCCTCGCGCCCGGCGACGAGATCATCGTCAGCGAGCTCGAGCATCACTCGAACCTGATCCCGTGGCAGATGGCCTGCCGCGACCGGGGCGCGGTGCTGCGCGCGATCCCGGTGGTCGGGGAGGGGTACCTCGACCTCGACGCCTTCGACCGCCTGCTCTCGCCGCGCACGCGCGTGGTGGCGGTCGCCCACGTCTCGAACGTGCTCGGAACGATCAACCCGGTCGCCCAGATCGTGGAGCGCGCGCACCGGGCCGGCGCCCTCGTGCTGCTCGACGGGGCCCAGGCGGTGCCGCATCTGCCGCTCGACCTGGCGGCGCTCGGGGCCGACTTCTACGTGTTCTCCGGCCACAAGATGCTCGGGCCCACCGGCATCGGCGTGCTCCACGGGCGCCGCGAGGTGCTGGACCGGCTCGAGCC
>DATFGS010000161.1:0-6405 GCA_035249225.1 Candidatus Methylomirabilota bacterium
GAGGCCGACGGCGACCCGCTGGCCCGCGCGATGGCCGCGCGCGCGGTCACGGTGGTGGCGGCGCCGGACTCGGCGTGGCGTCCCGCGCTCAACCGCAGGGTGCTCGCGATCTTCCCGCGGCTGTCGTCGCTCGCCGACCGCATCACGATCGAGCCGGTGATGCAGGACGAGCCGCGCTACCTGCGCGAGGCGATGGCGCCGCACGGCGTGCAGCCGGAGCCGCTCGTGGTGGGGGTGGAGCCGACCGCGGAGGAGATCGAGCGCGCGCGGAGCGCGGCCGCCGCCGCGGACGCGACCGTGCTCTTCCTCTACGACGCGCACCTCTACAAGTCGAACCGGGCGCTGCTGGAGGCGGTGCAGGCCGGCGCGCGGAAGCTCGGTGTGGTGCTGATGCGCGACCCGTGGGACGCGGAGTTTCTCGCCCCCGGGGTGACCGCGCTCACCGCCTACGGGTGGCGGCGCTGCCAGCTCGACGCGGTGATGGCGCGCCTGCTGACCTGACCGGCCCTCAGCCTGGTCACTCGATCACCTGATCCGCCCGCTGCAGGAGCGAGGGCGGAATGGTGAGGCCGAGGGCCTTGGCCGTCTTGAGGTTGAAGGCCAGCGTCACGGCGGTGGCCTGCTCGATTGGCAGATCGGCGGGGCTGGCGCCGCTGAGCACCCGATCGACGTAGGCCGCCGCGCGCTGAGCCGCCCAGCGGCCGCTGGCCCCGTACGCCATGAGTCCGCCTTCCTCGACGTGCTCCGTCCACTGGTAGATCGCGGGCAGTCGGTGCCGCGCCGCGAGCTCGATGATCCGGCCCCGGTCGGCGTGCAGGGTAGGGCTGGCCCCGACGAACAGCGCGTCGGCGCGCTCGCCTCTCATCGTCGTGAACGCCCCCTCGTAGTCGTGGCCCTTCGCCTCGACCACGACGAGCCTGACGCCGAGGAGTGCGGCGGCCCGTTCCGCCTCCTTCACCTGAATCCGGAAGGCCGCGTCTCCGGTAGCGAGCATCGCGATCCGCGTCGCTCGAGGAACCGCTTCCTTGAGGAGCTCCAATCGCTTACCCGCCAGGACGCTCCCGAGCACGACGCCGGTGGCATTCCCGCCGGGTCGAGCCAGGCTTGGAGTCAACCCGAGGTCGACCGGATCCTGACCCGCGATGATGAAGACGATCGGGATCGTCTTGGTGGCCGCCTGGGCGGCCCGAACCGCAGCGCTCCCGCCCGCGACAATGACGTCCACGCGACGCTGCACGAGCTCGGCCGCGAGCGCCGGGAGTCTTTCGACGCGGCCGTCGGCATAGCGCCGCTCGACCGCCAGGTTCCGGCCCTCGACATAGCCCAGGTCCCGCAGAACCACGACGACATCACGGCGGGCGTCATATGTCGTGGGAGACGGGGACGCACCGAGGCTGATCGTCCCAAGCCGGAAGACCTTGCCCGCCGGTTGCGCCGAGGCGGCGAGCGGCGCTGCGAGCAGGCCCGCGGTCACGATGGCGACGAACGTCCTTCGGGCCGTCACTCGATCAACCGCTACTTCGCGAGGATCATGTAGGTGGCGCGTCCGACCGCGAGCAGCTTGCCCGCGCCGTCGGTGATGCTGGCCTCGCCGAACGCGATGGTACGGCCGCGCCGCAGGATGCGCCCGTCCGCGATGACGTCGCCCGTCCCCGCGCCCATGAAGCTCACGTTGAGGTCGAGCGTGGTCTGCCCCACTCCGCCCGCGGAGGCCTCGTGCATGGTCGAGAGGGCGCCGCCCACCGCCATGTCCACCAGGGCCGAGAACACGCCGCCGTGCATGGGCGCGCCGGGGGCGTTGCGCAGGTCGTCGCGCGCGGGGACCCGGAGCCGCACCTTGCCCTCGCCCGCCTCCATCACCTCCACGCCCAGATAACGCCAGAAGGAATTGTCGCGCGCGCGGGCGCGCACCCGCTCCAGCAGGTCGTCGCTCATGGTCTCCCGCGGGGCATGTCGGGTTGAACCGCCTCTTCCAGGGTCAGCGGCGACCGGCCGGTGAACGCCTCGCGGCGAATCGGGCAGTCGTCGAGATCGCACACCCGGCAGTAGATGCGGTGGCAGGGATCGGTGTGGAGCGTCATCTCGCCCTCCACGCTCAGCTCCTTCATCACCCGCTCGCCGAGGTCCTCGGCAAGCTCGTGCGAGCGCTCCACCGACCAGAACTCCGGGACGACCAGATGGGCGTCGACGTGATGGAAGCGGCCGGCGCGAATCGCGCGGAGATGGTGGACCCGGATCACCCCCTGGCTCAGGTGCGGCTGGAGGACCTGGAGCAGCCGGACCAGCAGACCGGTGTCCTCCTCGTCCAGGAGCCCGCCCGCGGCGTGGCGAACCAGCCGGTATCCGGTCCACAGCAGATTCAGGGCCACGACGCCCGCCACCAGCGGGTCCAGCCACCCGATGCCGGTGAACCGGACGAGGAGCAGGCCGATCACGATGCCGGCGCTGGTGTAGAAATCGGCGAGCACATGGCGGCCGTCGGCCACGAGGGTGAGCGAGGCGTACTTCCGGCCCGTGCGGACCAGGTACCAGCCGAGCAGGAGGTTCACGAGACCCGCGCCCAGCACGATGGACACCCCGACGTCCAGCGCACGCACCTCGACGCCGTGGAGCAGCGCGAGCACCACCTCGTAGACGATCAGCACCGCCGCGAACGCGATCAGGCCGCCCTCGAAGGCGGCGCTGAAGAACTCGATCTTGCCGTGTCCGTAGGGATGATTGCGATCGGCGGGGCGGCCCGCGAAGATGATCCCGCCGAGCCCGAACACCGCGGCCACCACGTTGACGATGGACTCGAGCGCGTCGGACAGGATGGCGGTGGAGCCGGTCAGGCGGTAGGCCTCGTACTTGGCGGAGAGCAGGAGCACCGATACCGCGATCGAGACGACGACCGCGCGCAGCCGCGCCCGCGCCTCCCCGCCCACCGCGCTCCCGTCCGCGATTGCCGTCCCGTCCACCATGGCCCTAGATGATACCCGCGGCGGGCCCCGCTTGCCGCGTCAGGTACCATGAAGCAGTAAGGCAACCCTCACCCAAAGGAGCCGCGTGATGATCGTCATCCGTCCCGCCGCCGAGCGCGGCCACTTCGACCACGGCTGGCTGGACACCTCGCACACCTTCTCGTTCGCGGGCTACCACGACCCCGCGCACATGGGCTTCCGCACGCTACGGGTCATCAACGAGGATCGGGTGGCGGGCGGGCGCGGATTCGGCGCGCACTCGCACAACGACATGGAGATCGTGACCTACGTGCTGGAGGGCGCGCTGGAGCACGCCGACAGCATGGGCAACCGCTCGGTCATCGTGCCCGGCGACGTGCAGCGCATGAGCGCGGGCACCGGGGTGACCCACAGCGAGGCCAACCCGAAGCCGGACCAGCCGGTGCACTTCCTCCAGATCTGGATCCTGCCGAACCGCCGCGGGCTGGCCCCCGGCTACGAGCAGAAGGCGATCCCGCCGGAGGAGGAGCGCGGGACGCTCCGCCTCATCGCCTCGCGCGACGGCCGGGACGGCGGGGTGACGATCCACCAGGACGTGGATCTCTACGTCTCGCGGCTCGAGCCCGGCGAGCGCGTGAAGCACGCGCTGGCCGCCGGGCGGCACGCGTGGTTGCAGATGGTGACCGGCCGGGTGGAGCTGAACGGGACCGCGCTCGGCGCGGGCGACGGCGCCGCGGTGAGCCGGGAGACGGCGCTCGAGATCGCGGCCCTCGAGCCCGCCCACTTCCTCCTGTTCGACCTGGCCTAGGAGGTCTGGCCGAGCTGCTGCCCGACGAACTGCTTGGCGTCGAACTCCTCCGCCACGCGGTTGTCGTTCTCGAGGATGGCGGCGGCGTCCGTGTCCGCGAACTCCATCACGCCCATGTCCTCGTAGGCCCGCCGCACCCGGTTGCCCCAGAGCCCGATGTCCTTCACGGTAGGGACGATCCGGGTGAAGAGACGCCGCCGGAACTGTTTCATGGTGTCGGACTGGTCCACCGCCGCGACGCATTCCTTCACCGGCAGGCCCAGGTTCTCCCAGACCTCCTTCTGATCGAAGCGGTCGCGCATGTGGTAGCAGGCCTCGACCACGAACTCCTCGCGCTCGTCCCGCTCCGCGTCGGAGAGCCGCGGGTAGTAGTCGCGCAGGGCCAGCCGGCCGAAGGCGACGTGGCGCGCCTCGTCCTGCATGACGTAGGCGTTCACCGCGGCGCACAGCGGGTTGGTCGAGTTGTCGCGGATGCGCTGGAAGGCGGCGAGGGCCAGGCCCTCGATCAGGATCTGCATGCCGAGGTAGGTCATGTCCCAGCGCCGGTCGGTGATCGTCGCCTCGAGCAGCTTGGCCAGCGTGGGGGTGATCGGGTACGCGAGCTTGAACTTCTCGTGGAGTAGCCGGGAGTAGGCCTCCACGTGCCGGGCCTCGTCCATCACCTGGGTCGCCGCGTAGAACTTGGACTCGTAGGTGGGCACGGTCTGCACGATCTTGGCGGTGGCGATGAGCGCGCCCTGCTCGCCGTGCATGAACTGCGAGAGCGAATGGGCCTGCAGGTTGCGCCGGATGTGCACCCGGTCCTTCTCGCCGAGGCTGTTCCAGAGATCGGTGCCGTGGATCGCGATGGTCCGGTCCGACATGCCCATCGGGTTGTCGGGGTCCACCTCCTGCGACCAGTCGAGCCGGTCCGCCGCGTCCCACTGCTGCTTCTTGCCCTTGGCGTAGAGGCGCAGCAGGTCGTCGCTGCCGTCCTCGTACTCCCAGGTGAACGCGGTGGTGGTCTGGCCCTCCACCTTCCACTGGGTCTGTTCGACGGGCAGGCGGTACAGGAACGTGCTGGACATGGCGTCCTCCGCTTCGAGGAATGAGTGGTCGTTCAGTGGCGGAAGGATAGCACTGAACGGCGGTTCAGGAAACCCCGGCCCGGCCCCGCATCTCGAGCGGCTTGTCCTCCGCCACCTTGGCCGCCCGCTCGTGGCGGGCCACCTGGGCGCGCACCGCGTCGGGCGTGCGGAAGCAGAGGCCGACGACGACCACCACGACTGCCCCGATCATGGCCCACCACGTGAACGCCACCTCCGGGATCCAGGCCGGCTGCCGGAAGGTAGGGGCCAGGCCGAACCAGGGCGCCACCCCGTTCAGGATCGTGATGTGGAGCTTCCCCGCCACCACCGTCGCGAGCAGCCCGGCGGTGATCGCGAGCAGGTTGCCCCGGTCGGAGCCGCGGCCGGTGGTCAGCATCCCGATCAGGAACACGCCGAGCATGGGCCCCAGGATGAAGCCGGCGATGCCGAGCACCACCGGGATGATGCGCACGTCCGGCGTGGTGACCTTGGCGTAGGCGAAGGCCCCGGCGATCGCCACCATGAAGGCCGCGAAGAGGACGGTGAACCCACGCGCCACCCGCACGTAGTGGACCTGGGACCGGCCCCGGAACCAGTGCAGGTACCAGTCGTTGGTCGCGCTGGTGGCGAGCGCGTTGAGGGCGGCCGAGAAGGAGCCCATCGCGGTGGCGAAGACCCCCGCGATCACGAAGCCGCGCACGCCCACCGGCATGACGTTCAGGATGTAGGAGGCGAAGACGTCGGCGTTGGCCTGCGGCCGGAACGTCGGGTCCTGGCCGTAGTAGACGAAGAGCAGGATGCCGATGAAGACGAAGGCGGCGGCGATCGGCACGTCCATGAAGGCGGCGGTCACCAGGCTGCGCCGCGCCTTCTGGTGCGTCTCCGCGGTCAGCATCCGCTGGACCATGTCCTGGTCGGTGCCGAAGGCGGCCATGTTGCCGAGGGTGGCGCCGATCAGGGCGGAGAAGAGCGTGTAGTCGCTGGCCAGGACCAGCTTGACGTAGTCCCAGGTCCCCATCGCGGTCAGGCCGTGGGCGGCCTGCCACGCCGCGACGCGGGCGGCCTCGAAGCCGTGCAGGAAGTAGCCCTCGTGGCTCGTGAGCTCCGGCACCGCGCGGGCGACCACCGCGAACCCGCCCACGTGGACCAGCAGGGTCACGATCGCCACCAGCGCCCCGCCGAACATGAGGCACGCCTGGATCACGTCGGTCCAGATCACCGCCTTGATCCCGCCGACCGCGGTGTAGAGGCAGGTCACCACGGTGAGGATGACGATCGCGACCAGGTAGGGGCCGACGGTGGTGACCGGCTCCTGCGCGGCCTGGGCGCGCTCGCCCGAGAGGAACAGGCGGTACGCCAGCACCATCACGAGCGAGGGGATGAAGAGCCGCGTGCCGGAGGCGAGCGTGCGCATGAAGAGGAAGAGGCCGGAGACGTAGGCCTTGCTCCACGGGCCGAAGCGCACCCCGAGGTAGTCGTAGACCGTGTAGACCTTGAACGTGTAGTACGGCCGCAGGAAGACGTGGCCCACCACCACGCGCCCCAGGATCAGCCCGAGCATGATCTGCACGTAGGCGAAGCTCCGGGTGGT
>DATFGS010000162.1:0-2989 GCA_035249225.1 Candidatus Methylomirabilota bacterium
AGCTGGCCCTGCTCGTCGTAGACGCAGTGCTCGAAGAGCGCGTCGCCGATGCCGTGGGCCACGCCGCCGCGCACCTGCTCGTCCACCAGCATCGGGTTGATGATGCGGCCGCAGTCCTCCGCCACCCAGTGCCCGAGCAGCTTGACGAAGCCGGTCTCCACGTCCACCTCCACGTAGGAGAGCTGCACGCCGTTGGTGAAGGCGAGCGGCTGGTGGCGGGGCACGTAGTGCCGCGTGACGGTCAGCTCGGACTGGAAGTCCTTCGGGAGCTGGTCGGGACGGAAGTAGGCCACCCGCCCGAGCTCGGAGAGCGGCAGGCGCGACTCCCCGGTGCGCGCATCCACCACGTGCCCGCCGCGCACGTCGAGATCGAGCGCGTCCGTCTCGAGGACCACCGCCGCGACCTTCAGGATGTTCTCCTTGAGCGCCTTGCCGGTCTGGATCGTGGCCTCACCGCCGATGCCCGCGCCGCGGCTGCCCCAGGTGCCGCCGCCGTAGGGCGTCACCATGGTGTCGCCGGTGACCACGCGCACGTCGTCGATCGGTACGCCCACCGTGGCCGCCGCCACCTGGGCCAGGATCGTGTCGGTCCCCTGCCCCTGCTCGGTGACGCTCGAGATCACGGTCAGCTTGCCGGTCGGCTCGAGCCGGATCGTGGTGCCGTCCTGCGACGAGATGCGCGCGCCGCCGGTGCCGTAGGTCTGGGCGCCGGGCACCGTGAGGTCGATGAACACGCACAGGCCGAGCCCGCGGTACACGCCCTTGGCGCGCAGCCGGTCCCGCTCCGCGCAGAGCGCGGGGTAGCCCGCCAGCTCCAGCACCGCGTCGAGCGACTCCTCGTGCGAGAGCTTCTCGAAGAAGAGGCCGGTGGGCGCGGTGTACGGATACATGTCGGCGGTGAGGAGATTGCGGCGGCGCACCGCCACCGGGTCGAGGCCGAGCTCGCGCGCCACCCGGTCCACCATGGCCTCCATGACGAGCGCGGCCACCGGATGGCCGACCGCCCGGTACTGCGACATCGGCGTCTTGTTCTGGAAGACCACGCGGCCGCGCGCGTCGTAGTCGCGGAAGCGGTAGGGGCCTGGAGTGGTGCGCAGCACCTGCCCGCTCTCCACCACGCTCGAGCGCGGATACATCGAGAACGGCCCGACCGGAGCCAGGTCGTCGAGCCGCATGCCGAGGATGGTCCCGTCGCGCTTCACCGCCACCTCCGCGGTCACCCGGTGGTCGCGCGAGTGGATGTCGGTCTGGAACGACTCGACGCGGTCCGCGAGGAACTTGACCGACCGGCCGAGCATCACCGCGAGCGCGCAGGTCGCGATCTCGTCGGGATAGGTGTGGATCTTGAGGCCGAAGGAGCCGCCCACGTCCTTGTTGATCACCCGCACCCGGTGCTCGGGAATCCGGAGGTGGCGCGACAGGATGTCGTGGAGCATGTACGGGGCCTGGCCCGAGTGGTACACGGTCAGGGTCGTGTCGGCGGGATCGTACTCCGCCAGCACCACCCGCGGCTCCAGGCTCACCACGGTGTGGCGCCCGGTGTCGAACGTCTCGCGGTAGACCGCGTCGGCGATCTTGAACGCCGCGTCCACGTCGCCGGACTTGATGCGGGTCTCCAGCACCAGGTTGTCGCCCAGCTCCGGATGGATGACGGTGGCGCCCGGGGCGAGCGCGGCCTCCGCGTCCACCACCGGCGTCAGCGGCTCCCACGTCACGCGCACGAGCGCGCAGCCGTCCTCCGCGAGCGCGCGCGACTCCGCCACCACCGCCACCACCGGCTCGCCCTGCCAGACCGCCTTGTCGAGCGCGAGCGGGTACTGCGGGGCCGACTTCATGCCCACGTAGTTCTTGAGCACGCCCACCCAGGGCTCGCAGTGGGCGGCCATCTCGCGCCCGGTGACCACCGCCACCACCCCGGGCAGCGCGGCCGCCGCCGCGGTGTCGATCGCCGCGATGCGCGCGTGGGCGTGGGGCGACCGCACGAAGGCCGCGTGCAGGAGCCGGGACACCGCCACGTCGTCGGTATAGGTGCCGCGCCCCGCCACGAGGCGCGCGGTCTGGGGCCGGACCACCGAGCGGCCGATGTACTCGTCGGTCTCCGGGGCCGCCGCGGGGGCTGCGGCCGGCGCCTTCGCCGATCGGCTCCGCGCCGCGCCCAGGACCGCCTGCACGATCGCGTGATAGCCGGTGCAGCGGCAGTAGTTGCCGCCGATGGCCTCGCGGATCGCCACCGGATCGGGATCGGGATCGCGGTCGAGCAGCGCCTGCGCGGTCAGCAGCATGCCCGGCGTGCAGAACCCGCACTGCAGCGCGTTCTCCGCCCGGAATGCCCGCTGGAGCGCGGCGATCGCGCCGCTCTCGGCCACGCCCTCGATCGTCTCCACCCGGCAGCCGTCGGCCTGGGCCGCGAGCATCAGGCAGCCGCGGATCGGGGTGCCGTCCACCCGCACCGTGCACGCCCCGCACACGCCGTGCTCGCAGCCGATGTGCGAGCCGGTGAACCCGAGGTCGTAGCGAAGGAAATCGACCAGGTTCTGGCGGCCCTCGACCTCCCGCGTGATCGGCGTCCCGTTGACGGTCAGCGAGATCTTCACGAGCGCGCCTCCGCGAGCCGGCCCACCACCCGGGCCAGCAGCACGCGGGCCAGGTGGCGCCGGAGGGCCGGCGAGCCGTGCACGTCGCCGGGCGGGTCCAGATCGTCGTCGAGGGCCCGGCCCGCGGCGGCGAGCGTGTCCGCGTCCGCGCGGCATCCTGCGAGCGCGGCCTCGGCACGGCGCGCCCGCACTGGCCGGATGCCGACGCCGAAGAACACGAGCCTCACTTCGGCGAGTACTCCCGTCTCGAGTCGAGCGCCCGCGGCGAGGCCGGCGAGGGCGAAGTCACCGTGGCGGCGCGCCAGCTCCTCGAAGCCCCAGCGCCATCCCGCAGCGGGGCGCGGCACCAGGATCCCGGTGACGATCTCCCCCGGCGCGAGCGCGGTCGTGTAGAC
>DATFGS010000163.1:0-1061 GCA_035249225.1 Candidatus Methylomirabilota bacterium
CGCCCCGGCTCCCCGCCGGGATCGAGCGCGGCCAGCACCAGCGTCACGAACATGGAGGGCGGCATGTCCCGGCAGAGCGAGGTGTTGAGCCGGGTCAGCACCTCCGCCGGGTCGGGCACGTCGCGGGCGATCTCGCGCAGGAGCGTCCGCACCATGACCATGAGGAGCGCGGCCGGGATCCCCTTGCCCGACACGTCGCCGACCACCACCCCCAGCCGCTCGCCCATCGGGAAGATGTCGAAGAAGTCGCCGCCCACGATGGTGGACGAGCGCAGGACCGCCCCCGCGTCGAGCCCGGCGACCCGCGCGGGCACCGGCGGCAGCAGGCGCCGCTGGATGTCGCGCGCCGCCTCCAGGTCGCGGCCGAACTGGGCCAGGTGCTCGGCGGTGAACCAGTCGCCCAGCACGCTCAGCAGCGGGCGCACCACCCGCGACTGGGCGGTGCGCTTGAGCAAGGCCTGCACGCGGGCGAGGATCTCGGCGGGCTCGAACGGCTTGGCCACGTAGTCATCGGCGCCGCGCTCGAAGCCCCTCATCTTGTCGGCGAGCGCGCCCTTGGCGGTGAGCATGATGACCGGGGTGTGGGCGGTGGGCGCGTGCTCCCGGATGCGGCGCAGGGCCTCGAGCCCGTCCGCGCGCGGCATCATCACGTCGAGCAGGATCAGGTCGGGGGCGTGGAGGTGGATGATCTCGATCGCCTCGAGGCCGTCCGCCGCGCTGATGACCTCGTAGCCCGCGCGGCGCAGGGTCACGCTCAGGATCGTGTTGATGTCGGCCTCGTCGTCCACCACCAGGATGCGGGCGGAGGTCACGGGGCCACGCCGTCGCGCGGCCGCAGCCGCGAGCGGATCGCCCTGAGCAGGTCCGCCGAGCTGAACGGCTTGGTCAGGCAGACGGTGGCCCCGAGGGCGCGCGGGTCCCCGGGCTCGACCTCGATCGCGCTCAGCACCACCACCGGAGTGTCGCGCGTCTCGGGCTGATCGCGCAGGAGCCGGATCGCCTCGAAGCCGTCCAGGTCCGGCAGCATCAGGTCCATCGTGATCACGTCGGGCTGCCGCTGC
>DATFGS010000164.1:0-2636 GCA_035249225.1 Candidatus Methylomirabilota bacterium
CGGCCGCCTCCTCGGTGTCGGTGGCGGTCGGGGTCAGGCTGTTCACCCGGATGCCGTGGCGGGCCAGGTCCATGGCGGCGGCCCGCGTGAAGTTGAGCAGGCCGCTCTTGCTCGTGGAATAGGCGATGTTGCCGGCCTGGCCCTGGTGGCCGGCCGTGGAGGCCACCACCACGATGCTCCCGCGCCGCTCCTGCTCCACCATGAGCCGGGCCACGTGCTTGGTGCAGAGGAAGGTGCCGGTGAGGTTGACCGCGATCTGCCGATTCCAGCGCTCCACCGGCATCTCGAGCACGCTCAGGCCGCCCAGGATGCCCGCGTTGTTGACGAGGATGTCCACGCCGCCGTAGGTCTCCCGCACCCGCGCCACCATCGCCTCCACCTGCGCCTCGTCGGTGACGTCGCACGCGATCCCGAGGGCGTCGCCCCCGAGCCGCGTGATCGCCTCCGCGCACTGCCGCGCGTTGTCCGGCGCGACGTCCACGCATGCGACGACGGCGCCCTCCTCCGCCAGGCCCAGGGCGATGCCGCCGCCGATGTTGGGGCTGGTCCCGGTCACGATCGCGATCTTCCTGGCTAGTCGCACGGGCGCTCCCTTGGGGTGAGGGGATTTCAGCCGAGACCGCCGCCGCGCAGCCCGACCAGGCGCGCGAGCAGCGCCCCGGCCAGCGAGACGAACATGATGATGCAGGCCACCACCACCGCTTCCTCGAACTTGCGCTGGGCGACGTAGTCGAGCTGGAGGATCGAGAGGGGGCGATTGGCGGAGGTGGTGAGCAGCGCGAAGTTGCCGATGTTGCGGGCGGCCCCCACGAACGTGATCATCCCGACCGCGAGCAGGGTCGGGGCCATCAGGCGCAGGATGATGCGGCGATAGGTCATCCACCAGGTCGCGCCCGCGATCCGGGAGGCCTCCTCGAGCTCGGCGCCGAGCTGCAGGAGCCCGCTCCGGATGATCTGCACGCCGAGCGGCATGCCCGCGATGACGCCCGCGATGACCAGGAGCGCGGTGGTGCCGTAGAGCGGGCGCAGGAACCCGACGCCGAGGAAGAGCCAGAGCAGGGCGAGGCCCAGGATGATGCCCGGCACCGTGAACGGCAGCCAGGAGACGAAGTCGAGCAGGCGCCGCCCCGCGTAGGACGTGCGCACGACGATGTAGGCGACCACCGAGTGCACGAGGATCGCGGCCACCGCGGTGCCGATCGAGAGCACGAGGGTGTTGTGCAGCGACCGGAGGAACAGCTCGTCCCCGAGCACGGTCTGCCAGTTCGCGAGCGTCCACGGGTCCGGCACGTGGAAGAAGCCGAACAGCTTCATGAAGGTGCCGAGCAGCGCGAACACCACCGGGACGACGAGCACCACCACGACCAAGGCCAGGACGAGGATGGTCGCGGGCGCGCGCCACCGGCCCAGCGCGTGGACCCGACTCTGGAACTGGCCGGTGACCGTGGTGTAGCGCCGGCCGCGAGTCAGCCACTGCTGGGCGAAGACGAGCGGAAGCATGGCGGCGAGGATCAGGACCGCGAGCGCGGTGGCCGCGTCGTAGCGCGGCACCCGGGTGACGAGCAGGTCGTAGATCGTGGTGCTGAAGACGAAGAAGCGGAAGGGCAGCCCCAGCACCTGCTCCACCTCGAAGGTCTGGAGCGACACCATGGTGCCGAGCAGCAGCACCGACAGGATGGCGGGCGCCATGACCGGCACCGTGATGCGGAGCACCGTGCGGAGCGTGCCCGCGCCGGCCACCCGCGAGGCCTCCTCGAAGGCCGCGTTCATGTTGCGGAAGGCGGGGGTGAGGAGGATCACCTTGACGGTCAGGGATCCGGTGATGACGTGGACCCAGACGATGCCCCAGAACGAGTAGATGTTGAACGGGCCCGCCCCCACGAGCGGCAGCGCGGCGATCGCGGTGTTGACCAGGCCGTACTCGGGATCGAGGAGCAGGATCCAGCTGAGCGTCACCGTGAAGGGGGGCAGGAAGAAGGCGGCCCAGAATGCGAACTCGATCCAGCCGCGGGCGGGCAGGTCGGTGCGGGCGAGGAGCCAGGCGATCAGCACCGCGAGCGGCAGCGAGATGAGCTGGCGCGCGAGCGTGACGGTGAGGGTGTTGACGAGCGCGGCGCGGAGGCCCGGCTCGCCGAGCGCGGCCCGCCAGCCGTCGAGGCCGTAGCGGGCCGGCTGGCCGGGCGGGGCGATCTGCAGGCTCTGCAGCGCGACCAGGAGCAGCGGGAACACCACGCAGAGGGCCACCACGGCGAGCGCCACCGTGCACAGCAGGCCCTGCATCTCGAGCCGCCGCGGCCGGGCCGCCGCGAGCGCTCCGGTCAGGCCGGCCACACGCTCACCAGCTCCGGCGGGAAGCCGAGCCGCACCCGCTCGCCCTCGCGCCACTCGCGCGCCCGGGTCAGGAGCAGCACGATGCCCTGCTCGCCGCCGAGGCTCACGCGGGCCTCGTAGCGGTCGCCCACGAAGGACAGGGCGTCGATGGTGCCGAGGAGGTGATGGGCCTCGGCAACGGTCGCGTCGTCCGGCCCCACCCGGATGTCCTCGGGGCGGATCGTGATCGTCGCGGCCGCCCCCGGCGCGAGCGCGGCGGGCGCCGCGCTGCGGCCGCTGAGCACGCAGCCGCTCAGCGCCCCGTT
>DATFGS010000165.1:0-4682 GCA_035249225.1 Candidatus Methylomirabilota bacterium
CGGGAGCCGGGGCGGCCGGCGTGGGCGGCGCCACCGCGGCGGGCGGCACCGGCGGCGGAGCGGTCGCGGCGGTCATCGCGGGGCGCTTCGGGCAGCCCGCGAGGAGCAGGGTCAGCGAGATGATCGGGAGCAGCGTGGCGACGGTCCGGACGTGTCGATTCATGGTCCAGTTCTCCTGGTAGTCGGCGTTGGACTACTTCTTCATGCGCTGCTCGAGACCGCGCAGCAGCTTCTCGGCCTGGTCGATATTGCGTCGGGCGTTGGCGTTGCCCGGATCCATCTCGAGCACCACGCGCCACTCCGCGATGGCTTCCTTGAGCTTCTCCTCGCGATAGAAGCGGACGCCCTGGGTGTAGTGCTGCTCGATGATGCGGGTGCGGGCCTGGCGAAGCAGGCTCGGCACGTCCTCGTAGTCGGGCTGCAGCCGCGCCAGCTGGTTGAGGCTCTGGATGGACTCGGGGTACTGCCGCGCATCCATCTGGCTCTTGGCCTGGCCGTAGAGCGCCTGCTTCTTGAGCGTCAGGCCCTCGCGATCGCCCGGCCTGCCGGACAGGAACTTGTCCACCGTCGCGATGGCGTCGGGATAGTCGCTGCGCTCGAGGGCCTCGCGGGCCTCCACGAGCAGCGGATTGACCTCGGACGTGAACTCCTCCTTGGCCGGGGGCGCCGCCGGCGCGCCGGGGCCCGGGGTGGGGCCCGGGCGCGGCACGTCGGGCGTGGGAACCGCCGCGATCGCGGGCGGGGGCTTGCGCGCCTCCGGATACACGAAGGGCACGCCGGGGATCTCGGGGATCTTCAGCGTGGTGCCCGGGGCCAGGCGTGGATTGGGCGGGAGCTGGTTGGTCTCCCAGATCACCTCGCCTCGCGAGCGGTCGCCGTAGTAGCGCTGGGCCAGCGCGGTCAGGGTGTCCCCCGCCCGGACGGTGTGGGTGAGGAACTCCACCTCGCGGGTGTCGCTCTGCAGCGCGTCGAAGGCGGGGCGGTTGAAGGGGTCGAGCGCGAGAGCGGCCAGGAACTTGCGGCGCGCCTCGACCTGCACGCCGCGGGCGAGCGCCTTGCGCCCCTCCTCGAGCCGCTCGGCCACCGCCTGGTCGATACGCGCCTGGAGCGCCCGCAGGGACTCGCGCGTCCGCGCGTCGCCGGGGGCGATCGCGAGCGCGATCTTCCATTCCTCGGCGGCGCGCCGGAGCTGGCCGTCGCGCTCGAGCGCCTCCGCCTGCTGGCGGTGCCGCGCCGCGAGCGGATCACGCGCGGTCGGGGCGGATCCCGCGCCCGGCTCGCTCGGGGTGGAGGAGGAGGTCAGCGAGGCGCAGCCGCCCAGCGCCAGGCCGAGCGCGGCCGCGGCGAGCCATCCGCGCGCCGCCGGCATCACCGCAGATTCTCCTCCTGGAAGACGTTCAGGTTCTTGACGAAGTCGTCGAGCGTCATCTCGGAGTAGATCTGGCTGCGGTGGCCCGCGAGCGGCCGCACGAAGGAGGCATTGCCCTGGCGGCGCACCGAGAAGGCCGCGATGTAGCCGTGCTCCTTCACCTTGGGCAGCAGCCCTTCCTCCCAGCGCCCGTAGGGGTAGGCCAGGATCAGGCTCCGGCGGCCGAGGTTGCGATTGAACAGCTCCTGCGGCTGCTCGAGCTCCGCCTGCATGCGGCGCGCGTACTGGGCCTCCGTCTCGCCCTGGGCGCGGCGCAGGTCCGCGTGGGTCTTGCTGTGGGCCTGGATGTCCATGCCCGCGGCGGACAGCTCGCGCAGATCGGCCCACGAGAGCGAGCCGCGCCCCGCGCCCACCCAGTCCGTGTAGATGAAGAGGGTCGCGGTGAAGCCCAGCTCCTTGAGGACCGGATAGGCGTGATCCTTGAACGCCCGGTAGCCGTCGTCGAAGGTCAGCACCACCGCGCGCTGCGGGAGCTGCCGGTTGAGGCGGGTGAACTCGACGAACTCGGCGAGGCTCACCACGCGGTAGCCGTTGGTCTTGAGATACCGCATCTGCTCGCGGAAGCTCGCGGCGGCCAGCACGAGCCGGCCCTTCGGCTGCTCGCCGAGATTGTGATAGGTGAGGATCGGCACGATCTGGTAGCCGCCCGGCGTGACCCCGGCCGGGTTCCAGGGTCGGCGCGGGATCACGACCTCCTGGCCGGGCGCGAAGGCGCGGAGCCCGGTGTAGTCCTCGATCATCCACGCCTTGTCCGCGCCGCCCAGGTAGCGCGCGGCGAGCGTCTCCAGCGTGTCACCCGGCTGGGCGAACGTGACGACGAAGTCCTCCGACTCGTACGCGGCCGGACGCGGCGCCGGCTTCCCGGGTGTGGCGGTGGGCGCCGGGCCGGGCGCGGAGGTGCCCGCGGTGGCGCAGGCGCCGAGCCACAGCGCCGCGGCGGTCACCCGCAAGGCCGATCCGCGCATGCGTCGCGTCATCATCCCCCTATCCTACGCGACCGGGACGAGAACCCGCTCACACTACGGATGTCAGGCCGAGCACCTCGTAGACCTCGACCTCCTCTTCCTTGCCCTTGACCCGGATGCGCCCCAGCGGGCGCGCGTCCACCAGGTCGCGCACGCGCTCGTAGGTACGGTGGCTGATCAGGATCTGGCCGGGCTTGGCGTTGGACTCGAGCCGGGCCGCCAGGTTGACGCTGTCGCCGATGACCGTGTACTCCATGCGGTCCTCGGTGCCCACCGTGCCCGCCACCGCCTCGCCCGCGCTGACCCCGATGCCGACCGAGATGGGCTCCTTGCCGTCGCGCGCCCGGCGCTCGTTGAGGCCGGCGATTCCTTCCTGCATGGCGAGCGCGGTGCGGATGGCGCGCGCGGAGTGGTCGGGATGCGCCATGGGCGCCCCGAACACCGCCATCACCGCGTCGCCCAGGAACTTGTCGAGGGTGCCGTCGTACTTGAACGTGGTCTCGATCATCAGGTTGTAGAAGTCGTTGAGCAGCAGCACGACCTCTTCCGGGGCGAGCCGCTCCGACATCGGGGTGAACCCCCGCACGTCGCAGAAGAGGACGGTCACCTGGCGCCGCTCGCCGGAGAGCACCAGGTTCTCCGGATCCTTCAGGATCTCCTCCACCACCTCGCGCGCCACGTAGCGGGTGAACGCGCGCTTGATCATCTCCTTCTCGCGCAGGCTGCGCGCCATCCGGTTGAAGGAGTCGGTCAGCACGCCCAGCTCGTCGCGCGAGGCCACCGGCAACGCGATGTTGAAGTTGCCGGCCGCGATCGCCCCGGTGGCCTGCACGAGGCGGAAGATCGGGCGCGAGAGCAGCGCGGCCAGGCCCACCGCGCCGCCGAGGCCGGCCAGGACCATGAGCAGGGTGATCAGCAGGGCCTGGTTGCGCGCGCTCGCGAGGGCCGCGGTGATGGCCTCCTCGCTGAAGCCCAGGTATAGCGCGCCGACCGGGACCCCGCTGTATACGAGGGGCACCGCGAAGTCGATGATGCGCCCCTGCGGCGTCTTGTAGGTCTGGACCAGCACCTGCTTCTTGAGCGGCTGGAGCTCCTTCGGCCGCACCACCGCGCTCTTCACCGCGCGGGCGTCGGAGTGGGCGAGGGTGTTGCCGTCCTGGTCCGAGACGATGACGTAGGCCACGTCCGGGTCCTTCATCGCGTCGGTCACCAGCACGCCCAGCGTCAGCTCGTCGTTGGTGAGCAGCGGGGTCTTGGCCCCGGCCGCGAAGTTCTCGGCCATCGTCAGCCCGCGCTTGGTCATCTCCGCGGTCAGGCTCTGCTGCTGCTGGCGGAGCAGGAAGAGGCCGACCAGGGCGACGGCCAGGACCACGAGCGCGGTGATCAGGAGGCTGAGCTTGACCTTGAGCGGGACGCGGATCGCGACCTGACCGGGCGGCGCAGCCGCGGGGGCCATGGTGACCGCCGGGGGGACCACGGCCGCGGTGACGGGAGTCGTGTCCACCCCTCGATTCTACAGCCCGTGGAGCGGGAATATCCTGTCCTGGATCTCCCCTACCTGCCGGCGTGCGTACTCCTCGGCCCAGCGCCGGGTGTCGGGGGGCAAGGCCTCGGCGGGGTCGTCGAGCGAGAGGGTCCCCAGCCCGAGCCGCTGCATGTCCCGGTGGCTCTCGCGGGGCAGGTCCCGGGGCAGGTCCACGTCGTTCATGGCCGCCCACGCCGCCGTCCAGGCCCGCGCCACGTTGGTCAGATCGTAGCCACCGCCGCCCAGCGCGACCACCCGGGGGGCCATGGGGAGGAGCCGCTTCACCGCGCGGGTGAAGCCCTGGACGGTGAGGCTCAGGTGGGTGAGCGGATCGGTCCGGTGCGAATCGATGCCGAGCTGGATGACCAGCGCGTCCGGCTTGAAGGCGGTCACCAGCGGCGGGACCACCGCCTCGAAGGCCTCGTGGTAGACCGTGTCGTCGGTGAGCGGCTGGAGCGGCACGTTGACCGAGTACCCTAGACCCGCGCCCTCGCCCATCTCCACCACGAAGCCGGTGCCCGGAAAGAGCCGGTCGCCGCGCTCGTGGGTGGAGACGGTGAGCACGTTGGGATCGTTGTAGAACGCGAACTGCACCCCGTCGCCGTGGTGCGCGTCGATGTCCACGTAGGCCACCCGCAGGCCCCGCTGACGCAGGCGCATGATGGCCAGCACCGCGTCGTTGACGTAGCAGAACCCGGACGCGCGCCCGGGCATGGCGTGGTGCAGGCCCCCCGCGAAGTGGAAGGCCCGCGTGGCCTCCCCG
>DATFGS010000166.1:0-3246 GCA_035249225.1 Candidatus Methylomirabilota bacterium
CGGGAGCCGGGCGCGTCCGCGCGGGCGCGAGGGTCCGCCGGCGGACCCTCGACCGGGGCCGGCGTGGACCGAGCCGTCCCGCGGGCGGCCTTGTCGGCGAGCAGCTCCGCCGGCTTCTCCCTGGCCGGCGCGGGCGCCGCCTCCTCCTGGCGCCGATCCACCTCGCGCGCGGCCTGCTGCAGGTCCGGCGAGCGCTCGAAGAGGTAGACCGCGAGCAGCCCGATCATCACGACCGCGGTGGCCTCAAGCGGCAGCTTGACCGAGAGCGGGAGGAGCATCGCGTCCGCCACGCGCCGGTACCAGGGCCGGGGCCGCGCCGCGACCATCACGCGGTCCACGAAGCCGACCGGCGCCTGGACCGGCTCCACCCGGTGAAGCAATGCCACGGTGCCGCGCAGGGCCTCCAGCTCGCGCCGGCACTCGGCGCAGCCCTCGAGGTGCGCGTCGACCCGGCTCCGCTCGTCCGGATCCACGCCCTCGTCGAGATAGGCCGACAGCAGGTCGCGCGTCTCGTCGCAGGTCATGGCAGGAATCGCTCCAGCTTCTCCTTCAGGTCCGCCCGCGCGCGGTGCAGGCGAGATCGAACGGTTCCGAGCTCCAGCTCCAGCACCTGCGCGATCTCCTCGTAGGAGAGACCCTCGATATCGCGCAGCACCACCACGATCCGCCGATCCTCCGGCAGCTCGGCGATCGCCCGCCCGAGGGCCGACTCGAGCTCGCGCCGCTCGAGCGCCGCGTCCGGCCGGGGCGCCGCGTCGGACAGCCGCAGCAGCGCGTCCTCGCCCTGCCGCGTCAGGCGCCGCTCCCCGGAGGCGAGGCGGTTCAGGCACAGGCGCGAGGTGATGGCGTAGAGCCACGTCGAGAGCTTGGCGTCACCGCGAAACTCGCCGAGCGCGCGATGGGCACGGACGAAGGCCTCCTGCGCCACCTCCTCCGCCTCGGCGCGGCTGCCCAGCATCCGCAGGGCCACTCCGAACACGCGATGCTGGTACGTCATCACCAGCTCCTCGAAGGCGGGGGCGTCGCCGGCGCGTAGCCGGTCCAGGAAGCGCGGCGCGTCGCCTGCCTCCGCCTCTCGCACGGTAAGACCATACCGCGGCGCGGAAGTTCCCGAGCCAACAAAAGCCGGTGGCCGCCGGTGGGGGCGGGCGCCTCGCGTCCACCCGCGTGGTAGACTTCGCGACACCATGGACAAGCGCGAGCGCGTGCTGGCCGCCCTTTCCCGCCGGCCGGTCGATCGTCCACCGCTGTCCTTCTGGCGCCACGTCCCCGACGTGGACCACACCGCCCCCGGGCTCGCGGAGGCCATGCTGGCCTTCCAGCGGCGCTGGGACCTCGACTTCGTCAAGGTGATGTCGAGCGGCGTGTACTGCGTGGAGGACTGGGGGTGCGCGGTCGCGTACCAGGGCTCGCCCAACGGGGCCAAGCAGTGCACGAAGCACGCGGTGCAGGGGCGGGGCGACTGGGCGCGGATCCGCGCGCTCGACCCGGGCGCGGGCGCGCTCGGCCGCGAGCTCGAGGCGGTGCGCCTGATCGCCCGCGGCCGCGCCGACAACGCGCCGATCCTGCACACGCTCTTCTCACCGCTCACGGTGGCCCGCAAGCTGGCGGGCGACCGGCTCGTGGAGGACCTCCGGCAGGAGCCCGCGGCGGTGGAGCCCGCCCTCGACGCCATCACCGAGACCATGGCCCGCCACGCGCGGGCCGCGCTGGACGCGGGCGCCGACGGGCTCTTCTTCGCGACCCAGGCCGCGGCCCCGGACGTGGTCACCGCGGAGGAGAACGCGCGCTTCGATCTGCCGCGCATGCGCCGGATGCTGGACGCGGTGGCCGGGCGCTCCGTGTTCACGCTGCTCCACGTCCACGGCCGCGACATCTACTTCGACCAGGCGGCGGGCCTGCCGGTGCACGCGATGAACTGGCACGACCGCCTCACCGCGCCGCGGCTCGCCGACGCGCACCGGCGCTTCGCGGGCGCGCTCGTGGGCGGGCTCGGCGAGGGCCGGACGCTCCTGAACGGGCCGCCCGAGGCGGCGGCCGCGGAGGCCCGCGACGCGCTCGCCCAGACCGGCGCCGTGGGCGTGATCGTCGGCCCGGGCTGCGTGCTGCCGCTGGCCACGCCGGACGCCCACCTGGCCGCGGTGGTGGCGGCGGTGAAGTCCGGGGCATGACGGTGCGCGCCGCGCTCCGGCTGGCCGCGCTGCTCCTGCTGCTGCTCGCGGCCGGTCCGGCGCGCGCCCAGTCCCCGGGCGAGCTGCGGGTCGCGCTGCCGTGGACGCCCGAGAACCTAGACCCCACGATGAACCTCTCGTCCATCCGGGCCAAGGTGGGCGTGGGCATCTTCGACTCGCTGGTGGGCCGCGACGCCGAGAACCGCATCACGCCGCAGCTGGCCGAATCGTGGAAGGCGCTCGACGATCTCACGCTCCAGCTCAAGCTGCGCCGAGGCGTCGTCTTCCACAACGGGGAGCCGTTCAACGCGGAGGCGGTCCGCTTCACCTTCGAGCGCGTGCTGGATCCGAGCCAGAAATCGCCCAACCGCGCCAACGTGGGCGAGGTCGCGCGCGTGGAGGTGGTGGACGACCACACCGTGAACCTGGTGCTGCGCCAGCCCTACGCGCCGCTGCTGAATCGCCTCATCGACTTCCCGATCGTGCCGCCCCGGTACACCGCGGAGAAGGGGAACCAGGGCCTGGCCCTGCGCCCGGTGGGCACCGGCCCCTTCAAGTTCGTGGAGCTGGTCAAGGACGATCACATGATCGTCGAGGCCTTCGACCGGCACTGGCGCGGGGCCCCGAAGGTCCGGCGCATCGTCTACAAGCCGATCCCCGAGCCCTTCACCCGCGCGGCCGCCCTCCGCAACAACGAGGTGGACGTCATCGACACGGTGCCGCCGAACCTGGCCGCGGAGCTCGAGCGGGTCGGCGGCCTCCGCGTGCAGCGCGTCCCCAGCACGTGGATCATCTATCTCGGCCTCAACGCCTTCAACAAGCCGCTCTCGGACGTGCGGGTGCGGCAGGCGCTCAACTACGCGACCGACGTGGAGGCGCTCGTGAAGAGCGTGCTCGACGGCAACGGGCGGCGGATGACGGGCCCCTTCACGCCGCAGATGTTCGGCTTCGACGCCACCGTCAAGGGCTACGGCCCCGATCCCGCGCGCGCGCGCCGGCTGCTCGCGGAGGCCGGCTACCCGGACGGGGTCGAGATCACGCTGGAGTCGCCCGCGGGCCGCTATCAGGGCGACCG
>DATFGS010000167.1:0-3734 GCA_035249225.1 Candidatus Methylomirabilota bacterium
TCGGCGTCGCGGCGTCGCGGCGGGGGCCGCCTCGGCCTCCGCTCCCGCGTCACTGCTCAGGGCCAGCTGACGGCCCGGGACGGCCTGCACGATGATCTCCGAGCTCGCCCTCGTCTCGCCCCCTCCGCGCGGCCGGCGTACCGGCGGGCCCCCGCCCTGAGCGGCGACCGCCTCCACCGGCCGGCCCATCGCCTCCAGCGCGTCCCGGGAGAGGCTCTGGATCCGCGCCAGCAGGCTCTTGAGCGCGCGCTCGGACACCTGGTCGGCGAGAACGAGACGCCCCCGCTCGCTGCCGTTCTCGACGTAGGCCATCCAGTCCTTCCGGCTTCGCGTGCCGTGCCAGGCGACCGTCAGGCCGCTCTGCTGCATCCGCTTGCGGCCCTCGATCTTGGCGAGGGGCTTCCGGGAGGCCTTCATGGCGCCCAAGATTACGACGCGGCCAGGGGGCTGACAAGGGGCCTTTCCCCGGGCAGAAATCGGGGTAAAAACTACATTGGTGTAATGTAAAACCTACCTATGCTGACACTTTCTCCGGAGACGGGCGGCTGTCCACCCCCGCCTATGGTAGGAGACGGGCCTCCGGCAACCACTTCGCGTCCCCTCTTCTGCCCCGGCCTCTGGCACATCCGTTGCGTTCCCTCCCAGTCCCGAAAGGACCGGACATGCCTCTGAGATCCCTCATGAGCTTCCTGGCCGATGACCTGGCGGTCGATCTCGGAACCGCCAATACTCTCGTGTACGTACGAGGACAGGGCATCGTCCTCAACGAGCCATCGATCGTGGCCATGAAGGACGGCGTGGTCCTGGCCGCGGGGCACGAGGCCAAGGCCATGCTCGGCCGGGCCCCCGGGAGCATCTCGGTGATCCGGCCCCTCCGCCACGGCGTCATCGCCGACTTCGACTCCACCGAGAAGATGCTCCACTACTTCATCCGCAAGACCCACCAGCGGCGGAGCATCGTGCACCCGCGCGTGGTGGTCACGGTGCCGTCGGGGATCACCCAGGTGGAGAAGCGGGCGGTGCGCCAGTCCGCCAAGCAGGCGGGGGCCCGCGAGGCGTACCTCATCGAGGAGCCCATCGCGGCGGCCCTCGGCGCGGGCCTGCCGGTGGCCGAGCCGGGCGCGAACATGATCGTGGACATCGGCGGCGGCACCACCGAGGTCGCGGTGATGTCGCTCTCCGGGATCGTCTACTGCAAGTCCGCCCGCATCGCGGGCGACGAGATGAACACCGCGGTCATCCAGCACATCCGCAAGAACTACAGCCTCCTGGTGGGCGAGCGCCACGCGGAGGACATCAAGCTCAGGCTGGGCTCCGCCTACCCGGTCGCGGGCGAGCACCTCACCATGGAGGTCAAGGGACGCGATCTCATCGTCGGCATCCCCAAGACCATCCTGGTGACCGGCGAGGAGATCCGCGAGGCGCTGCGCGAGCCGATCATGGCCATCGTGAGCGCGGTGCACACGTGCCTGGAGCAGATCCCCCCCGAGCTGGCCGCGGACATCGTGGACAAGGGCATCGTGGTGTCCGGCGGCGGCGCGCTCCTGCGCGGGCTCGACCTGCTCCTCCACGAGCAGACCGGGCTGCCCATCCGCGTGAGCGACGACCCGCTGACCTGCGTGGTCCGCGGGGCGGGCGCGTTGCTCGACGACGTCAAGCTGCTCGCGCGCGTCGCGCTGCCTTCCTAGCCCGGCGCCCGCGCGCGGGCGCGTCAGCGGCTGAGCGACATCTCCGACACGATCAGGCGGAAGTCCGGGCGCGGGCGGAAGGTCACCCGCTTGGACGTCCCGTAGACGATCACTTCCTGGAAGAGCTCGAGCCAGGGCTTCTCGTCGTCGACGATCTGGGTGGCCTCCGCGTAGAGAGCCTTGCGCTTCTTCGGATCGAGGGTGTAGCGCGCCTGCTCCATCACGTCGTGGAAGCGGTGGCCGGGCTGGCTCCCCGCCCAGTACTTCCCGCCCAGCCCGGTCGGGTGCATGATGCGCCACAGGCTGCCGTCGGCATCGAGCAGGGTGGACTGCACGTTGATCAGGAGCAGGCCCCCCACGGGGAGCGCCCGCTCGTTGACCATGCGCTGACGCGCGCCCATCTCCATCATGGCGACCTTGGCGCGAATGCCGACCTTCGACCACATGTCGGCCACCACCTCGAGGAGCTGCTTGTCGTTGACCATCGTGCCCATGCCCGCGTGCAGCGTGACGTCGATCCCGCCGGCGAGCCCGGCTTCGCCGAGCAGCGCGCGGCTGCGCGCAGGGTCGTAGGGATACGGCTTGATGGCCGCGTTGTAGCCGAAGTCGGTGTCGGCGAGCGCGCCGGCCATGGGCTTGCCGAGGCCCCCGAAGAGACTGCGGATGATCGCGGGCACGTCGAGCGCGTAGTGCATGGCCTGGCGCACCCGCTTGTCGGCGAGCGGCGGCTGGGTGGCATTGATGTTGAACTCCACGGTGCGCGACGACGGCACGCTCACCACTCGCGTGTTCCGACCCTCCGCGATGGACTTGACGCGGTCGGGGGGCAGGCTGGTGACGATGTCGGCGTCGCCCTTCTCGAGGGCCACCAGCCGCGGAAAGTCGTCCGGGATCGCCTTCCAGATCACGCGGTCGATCGCGGGGGCCCGACCCTCCCAGCCCCACCAGTCGCGATTCGCTTCCATCACGAGCCGCTCGTCCTTCACCCACTCCACGAACCGGTAGGCGCCGCTGCCGACCGGCCGGCGGGCCAGCTCCTTGACCCCCTCGTCGGTGGTGAGGCGGGCGGGCAGGATCTGCGAGCCCATCTGGGCCATGCGCACCGGCAGCAGCGGGTCGGGCTTCTTGGTGACGACCCGCACCAGGGTCGGCGTCACCGCCTGGACCGATTCGATGGTGGTGAACCCGGCGGTCACCACCGTCTTCCCCGGGACCAGGTTGCGCTCGAGCGTGGCCCGCACGTCCTCCGCGGTCAGCGGCGCGCCGTCGTGGAACTTGGTGCCCGGCCTCAGGGTGAACTCCCAGGTGGTGTCGTTCACCGCCTTCCAGGCGGTGGCGAGGCCGGGCTGGAGCTGGAGCGCGGTGTCCCACCGGAGCAGCGAATCGTAGAGATTGTAGAAGTAATTGACGGTCAGCACCTGCGTGCTCCGCCCCGGATCCATGGTGGTGGCCTCGGCGGGCTGGACGATCGTGATCTGCGCGGGCTGCGCGTGCGCGAGGGAAGCGCCGATCGTCAGCAGCAGGGCCGCGAGGCAGGTGGCGAGCGTCATCGATCGTCCTCCTTCATCGGGGGAGACACCGGGTCGGGCCAGTCGGATGGCCGAGGGTATCGCAGTCGGCCGCGCAATTCTATAATCTCCGACAAGGCCGAGGTTCCACGTACCACCACCCACTGGAGGCCCGCATGAAGGGCGTGACCCTGCCGACCGAGACCGTGTTCGTGATGGAGAACTCACCGATCAAGTTCGGGCTCGGGGCCATGGACGAGATCGGCTTCGACGCCAGCCGCCTGGGCATCCGCAAGGCCCTGATCTTCACCGACCGTCACATCTCCGAGCTGGGTCTGGCCGAGCGCGTGCGCGCGCTCCTCGAGGAGCAGGGCGTGAAGGCCGACGTCTGGGACGGCGTGGAGGTCGAGCCCACCGACCGCTCCATGGAGGAGGCGGGCGAGTACGCGCGCAGCAAGGACTGGGACGGGCTGATCGCGGTGGGCGGCGGCAGCACCATCGACACGTGCAAGGCCGCCAATCTTCTCACCTGCTACCC
>DATFGS010000168.1:0-3316 GCA_035249225.1 Candidatus Methylomirabilota bacterium
GGCCGGAGGCGCGGCGCCGGGGGCCGCGGGCGCCGGCTCGAGGCGCGGCGGCTCGACCCGGGGCGGGGAGACGCCGGGGGCATACCGCGCGGGTCCGCAGGTCTCCTTCGGCTCCGTTCCCGCGACGAAGGCCATGGTCACCGGCCGCACGCAGCCTCCCGCGGTGTTGAGGTCGATCGGCACGAGGACCACCCGCTCCGGAATCGGGAAATCCTCTGCGGCCGTCCCCGCGAGCGCCTCGTGCATGAAGGAGGTCCAGATCGGCACCGCGACGCGCGAGCCGGTCTCGTCCTTGCCCAGGCTGCGCGGGCGGTCGTAGCCCACCCACACCCCGGTGACGAGCTGCGGGGTGTAGCCGATGAACCACGCGTTCGAGTAGTCGTTGGTGGTGCCGGTCTTGGCCGCGGCGGGCCGGCCCAGCGCGCGGGCGGCCGCGCCGGTGCCGCGCTCGATCGTGCCGCGCAGCATGTAGGTCATGACGTAGGCCAGCTCGGGCGAGACCACCTGCTTGCTCACCGGGGTGTTCTCCTCGAGCAGCTTCCGCTGGGAGTCGAGCACGTAGCGGATCGCGGTGGGCCGGATCCAGTTGCCCTGATTGGCGAGCGCGCCGTAGGCGGACGTGATCTCGAGCAGCGTGAGGTCGGACGTCCCGAGCGCGACCGAGAGGTTCTCTCCGATCGGGCTCTCGACGCCGAGCCGCCGCGCGATGTCCACCGTGCGGCGGATGCCGTTCTTCTCGAGCACCCGGACCGCGGCCACGTTGACCGACTCCTCGAGGGCCTGCTGGTAGGTGATCGGCCCGCGGAACTTGCGGTCGTAGTTCTCGGGCTTCCACGCCTTGCCGTTGCGGCCGGCCGGAGGGAACTCGATGGGCGAGTCGTCCACCACGCTCGCGGGAGTCTGGCCGGACTCGAGCGCAGCCAGGTACACGAACGGCTTGAAGGCGGACCCGGGCTGCCGGCGCGCCTGCACCGCGCGGTTGAACTCGCTCTTGAAGAAGTCGTAGCCGCCCACCATCGCCTTGATGTAGCCGGTCTGGGGATCGATGGTGAGCAGCGCCCCCTCCGGCCGATCGGGCGCGGGGACCGCCTTGTCCTTGACCGCGGCGACGCGGCGCGACTCGAGCGCCTTGAGGCCCTCGCGCAGCGAGCGCTCGGCCTTGACCTGCATCACCGGGGACAGCGTGGTGTAGACCTGCATGCCGCCCTTGAAGACGAGGTCGGCGCCGTACTGGGCCTCGAGCTGCTGCTGCACGTACTCGAGATAGTGCTGCCCGGTGGTGCGGCGGCGCTCGGGCGGGATCAGCCCGAGCGAGCTGTCGGAGGCTTTCTTGGCCTGCGGGGCGGGGAGCGAGCCCACGTCCACCATGCGCGCGAGCACGGTGGCGCGGCGCCGCTTCGCGGCCTCGGGATGCTCGAAGGGCGAGTAGGTGGACGGCGCCTTGGGCAGGCCGGCGAGCAGGGTGGACTCGGACAGGCTGAGCTCGGTCACCGACTTGCCGAAGAAGGTGCGGGCGGCCGCCTCGACCCCGAAGGCCCCGTGGCCGAAGTAGATCTGGTTGAGGTACATCTCGATGATGCGGTCCTTCGAGTAGCGCCGCTCCAGCTCGAGCGCGAGCACCGCCTCCTTGAGCTTGCGCTCGAGGCTCTTGTCGGGCGTGAGGAAGAGCACCTTGGCGAGCTGCTGGGTGATGGTGCTGCCGCCTTCCACGATGCGCCCGCGCCGGAAGTTCTGATAGACCGCGCGCGCGATGCCCATCGGATCCACGCCGTAGTGGGAGTAGAAGCGCGCGTCCTCGGTGGCGATGATCGCCTCGCGGAGCGCCTTCGGGATCTGGGCGAGCGGCACGAAGATGCGGCGCTCGACGTGGAACTCGGTGATGAGCTCGTCGTTGTCGTCGTAGACCTTGGTGCCCTCGCTCGCGTCGAACCGCTCGAGCTGGGTGACCGAGGGCAGGGAGCCCGGCAGGATGGTGAGCACCCAGAACGCGGAGGCCGCGACGCCCAGGCCCGTCACGAGGACGATGGCCAGCCCCGCCATGAGCACCCAGCGAACCCACCGCCGGCGTCTCAGCGTGGTGCGTTTGGAGAGTCGGTCTTCCGCCATCGATTGCTATTATACAGGCGTGAATAATGCCCAGCCTCCCGTGGATGAGCAGCTCGCCCGCATCCGTCGGGGCGCCGCCGAGATCATCGTGGACGCCGAGCTGCGGGCCAAGCTCGAACGCGCCCGCCGGACCGCCGCCCCGCTCAAGGTCAAGCTGGGGCTCGACCCGACCGCGCCCGACCTGCACCTGGGACACACCGTCGTCCTCCAGAAGCTGCGCGACTTCCAGGACCTCGGGCACCAGATCATCATCATCATCGGGGACTTTACCGGGATGATCGGCGATCCCACCGGCCGCTCGGAGACGCGCCGCCCGCTCACCTGGGACGAGATCCGCAGCAACGCGGAGACGTACAAGGCCCAGCTCGGGAAGGTGCTCGACATGGGTCGCACCCTGGTGCGGTTCAACTCGGAGTGGCTCGGCCCGCTCACGTTCGAGCACGTCATCCGCGAGACCGCGCATCTGACGGTCGCGCGCATCCTGCAGCGGGAAGACTTCGCCACCCGCTACGCGGCGGGGCGGCCGATCAGCCTCCACGAGTTCCTCTATCCGCTCGCGCAGGGCTACGACTCCGTCGCGCTCGGCGCGGACGTCGAGCTGGGCGGCACCGACCAGACGTTCAACCTGCTCGTGGGCCGCGACCTGCAGCGCGCGCACGGCCAGGAGGCCCAGGTCGCGCTGACCGTGCCGATCCTCGCGGGGCTCGACGGCGTGCAGAAGATGTCGAAGAGCCTCGGCAACTACGTGGGGATCACCGAGCCGCCCGCCGACATGTACGGCAAGCTGATGTCGGTCTCGGACGACGCGATGTTCCGCTACTTCGAGCTGGTGACCCGCGTGCCGGAGGACGAGATCGCCCGGCTGCGGGGCGTGCACCCCATGGAGGCCAAGAAGCGGCTGGCCCGGACCGTGACCGCGATGTACCACGGGGAGCCCGCGGCTGCGGACGCGGAGGCGGGGTTTGCCCGGGTGGTCCAGGGCAGGGAGGTACCCGATAACATTAAGGAAATCACCGTGGCCACCCCCTCTGACGGGGAGCCGGCCTGGAAGGTGGTCGTGTGGTCGGGGACGGTCGCGTCGAACTCTGAGGCCCGGCGGCTCATCCAGCAGGGTGCGGTGGAGCTCGACGGGAGCCGGGTGACCGACCCGAACCAGAAGGTCGAGTCGTCTGGCGCGAGCCGGCTCCTGCAGGTCGGCAAGCGGAAGTTC
>DATFGS010000169.1:0-12314 GCA_035249225.1 Candidatus Methylomirabilota bacterium
TGCTTCGGGTTCGCGACCTCGACCAGGATCGCGTCGATCATCGGCACGTCCGAGGCCACCGGCATGCGGTAGTCGAGGAAGCCCGCGTTCTGCAGCTTGCCATCCTCGCCGTAGATGTACTCCTCGTTCAGCGCCCAGCCGATGCCCTGCACCGCGCCGCCCTGGTATTGCCCTTCGACGTAGGCCGGATGCAGCGCCCGGCCCGCGTCCTGGGCGACGGTGTAACGCAGGATCGTCGCGCGCCCGGTCTCCGGGTCCACCTCGAGATCCACCAGGTGCGTGCCGAAGCTCGGGCCCGCCCCCTGGGCGTTGATGCGGCCGACCCCGCCGATGGGCCCGCCGGTCTTGCCGGCGGTCTTGGCGAAGTCCGCGATGGACATCGGCTTCACCTTCTCGGCGAGCGCGCCGAGCGGCCGCACCGCGCCGTCCTTGAACTCGACCTGGTCCGGCTTGGCCTCCCAGAGCTTGCAGGCCCGCGCGACGAGGTCGGCCTTGATCTGCTTGGCCGCCTCCACGATAGCCATCGAGCCCGAGAAGGCCGAGCGGCTGCCGCCGGTGAGGAAATTGAACCCAAGCGAGCCGGTGTCGCCGATGATCGGCCGCACCTTGTCGTAGGGCACGCCCAGCTCGTCCGCGACCACCGAGGAGAGCGAGGCGCGCAGCCCGCCGATGTCCGGCGTGCCGGCCATCAGCGAGATCGTGCCGTCCTCGTTGACGGTGAGCGACACGGTGGTCTCGCCGCCGATGTTGAACCAGAAGCCGGAGGCCACCCCGCGGCCCTGCCACTTCCGGAGCGGGGTGTTCCAGTGCTCGGTCTTCTTGATCGCGTTCAGCGTCTCCTCGAGTCCGATGGGGCCGAACTTGGGGCCGTAGGCCGCCTTGGTTCCCTCGCGCGCCGCGTTCATCATGCGGAGCTCGATCGGGTCGAGCCTGAGCTTCTTGGCGATCTCGTCCACCACGCTCTCGACCGCATACTCCGAGATCGGCGCGCCGGGGGCCCGGTACGCGGCCACCTTCGGCCGGTTCGAGACCACGTCGTAGCCGATCACGAGCACGTTCTCGATGTCGTAGGGGGCGTAGGCGCACATGACACCGGGCTGCACCGGCGAACCCTGGAAGGCGCCCGCCTGGTACTTGAGCTCGGCATAGCCGGCCACGAACTTGCCGTCCTTGGTGGCGCCCATCTTCACGTGCACGGTGGCGCCGGAGGTCGGGCCCGAGGCCTTGAACACCTCCTCGCGCGACATGACCATCTTCACCGGGCGCTTGGCCTTGCGGGACAGCGCGATGGCGAGCGGCTCGAGGTAGACCACGGTCTTGCCGCCGAAGCCGCCCCCGATCTCGGTGGCGGTGACGCGGACCTTGCCCATGTCCAGGCCGAGCAGCCGCGCGCAGTGGGCCCGCACGATGTAGTGGCCCTGGGTGGTGGTCCAGAGCTCGGTGGCACCGTCCTCGGACACGGTGGCCAGCGCGGCGTGCGGCTCGATGTAGCCCTGATGCACCGGGGCGGTCTTGAACAGCCGCTCGACGATGACGTCCGCCTTCTTGAAGCCGGCCTCGACGTCGCCCACCTTGATCTCGATGCGCTTGGCGATGTTCGAGGGCCTGTCCGGCTTGGGCTCGACGCCGACCGTGAAGAGATCGTCGTGGAGCAGCGGGGCGGTGGGCTTCATGGCCTCGACCACGTCGATGACGTGGGGGAGGATCTCGTACTTGACCTCGATCAGCTTGATCGCCCGCCGCGCGACGGCGGTGGAGGTGGCAGCGACCGCGGCGACCGCGTGGCCCTCGTAGAGGGCCTTCTCGCGGGCCATCACGTTCCGCACCACGTCCTTGTAGTTCATCATCATCTCGCCGGCCGGGATGAACTCCGACGGCTGGTCCCCGAAGTCGTCTCGGGTGATGACCGCCTTCACGCCGGGCAGCGCCTCGGCCTTGGACGTATCGATCGAGATGATGCGCGCGTGCGGATGCGGGCTGCGCAGGACGCGCCCGATGAGCTGGCCGGGCAGGTTGAAGTCGGCGCCGAACCGCGCGCGCCCGGTGACCTTGTCCACCCCGTCGGGGCGGATGGTGCGGGTGCCGACATAGTGCTTCCCGTTGGTATGTCCGTTGGTCTCGGCCATATCTAACCCTTTCTCAGCGACGCGGCCGTGTCCATCACCGCGGTCACGATCTTGTCGTACCCCGTGCACCGGCAGAGGTTGCCGGCCAGCCAGAAGCGGACCTCGTGCTCGCTCGGGTTCGGGTTCTTCTCGAGCAGGGCCTTCGAGGCCACCAGGAAGCCGGGGGTGCAGATGCCGCACTGGAGCGCGGCCGCCTCGAGGAAGCGCCGCTGCAGGGGGTGGAGCGACTCGCCCTTGGCGAGCCCCTCGATGGTCTCGATCGTCCGGCCGTTCACCTCGCAGCCCAGCACGAGGCAGGAGCAGACCAGCCGGCCGTCCAGCATCACGCTGCACGCGCCGCAGTCGCCGGAGGAGCAGCCTTCCTTGCTGCCGGTCAGGTCCAGCGTGTCACGGAGCACATCGAGCAGCGTCTCCTCCGTCTCGCACAGGAACTCCGCCGGGTCGCCGTTCACGATTGCCTGGATGTGATGCTTGGCCATCAGTTCGCCCTCGCTCGGTCCAGCGCGATCAGGGCGGTCCGTCGGGTCAGCACGGCCGCCACGTCGGTACGGAATTCGATGGTGCCTCGCTTGTCGTCGATCGGCCGGCAGGCCGCCCGCGCCGCCGCCTCGAGCCGGTCCTGGGCCGGCTTGTCGAGCCGGCTCCCGATGATCGCCTGGGCCGCCTCCGCCACGAGCAGGACCCGGGCCGCCACCGCGCCCAGGCTGACCCGCGCCGCGGTGATGGTGCCGCCCGCGTCGAGGCTCAGGCTGACGCCCGCCCCCACCACCGCGATGTCCATCTCCGTGCGCGGGATGAAGCGCAGGTAGGCATCGGCGGAGCGCGCCGGGCGGGGCGGCAGCAGGAACGACACGACGAACTCGCCCTTGGTCAGGGCGAGCTTGCGGGGGCCGAGCATCACGTCCTCGACCGGCAGGTCGCGCCGGCCCTTGGGCCCGGCCAGGGTGGCCACCGCGCCCGCCGCGATCAGGGCGGGCACGCTGTCGGCGGCCGGCGAGCCGTTGCAGAGGTTGCCGCCCATCGTGGCCCGGCCCTGCACCTGGGTGGAGCCGATGAGGTTCGCGGCCTCCACCACTCCCGGCCACGCCTGCTTGAGCCGGGTATGCTCCTTGAGCTCGGCGCCCGTCACCGCGGCGCCGATGCGCCAGCCCCCCTTCTCCTCGGTGACCGTGCGGGTCTCCTTGATCTTCTTGATATCCACGATGAGATCGGGCGTGACGACGTCGGCCCGCATCTGCACCAGGAGGTCCGTGCCTCCCGCCAGCACTCGCGCCTCGCCCTGGGCTCCCGCCAGGAGGGCGACCGCTCCGTCCAGTGACTCCGGTGCTTCGTATCGCATCAGTGTGGTCTCACCTTTTCTGGGCAGGGTCTCTATGCGCTGCCCGACATGATACCCCAACGTGCGCGGTTCGTCAGCGAGCCCGCAGCTTGAGATCCTCGTAGGGCGACATGTAGAACCCCGGGATCGCGGTGGCCATGATGTCGTCCACGCGGGGCCCCACCCCGATGGGGAAGCCCAGGTGATAGACCGGAGCCTGGACGACCTGCTCGTGCAGGATGCGCTGGATCTGGTACAGGATCGCCTCGCGCTTCTTCCGGTCCAGCTCGCCGGCCTGGCGGCGGAAGAGGTCGTCGACCTCGGGCAGCGCCCCGTAGGCGAAGGCGCCGTTCTTCGTCACGAACGACTCGAGCCGCGTCGCCGCGTTGCCGGAAACCCCGCTGACGGTCAGCACCACGCCCTTGAGCTTCTTCTCGCGCCACGACGTCATGAAGGCGCCGCGCTCCATGCTGCGCACGCGCGTGCGGATGCCCACCGCCTGCAGCCATCCCTGGATGGTCTCGCCCATCGAGTTGTAGGGCGGGAACGGGGTCAGCTCGCCGCCGTCGAAGCCGCTCGGGTGGCCCGCCTCGGCCAGGAGCTTCTTCGCCCGCGCCGGATCGTACGGATGCGGCTCGAAGGGCAGCGCGAACTCGAACTCGCGCGGGACGGTGTTGCCGACCGGACGCGAGAGCCCGAGCGTCTCCGCCTCGTTCAGCGCCTGGCGGTCCAGGGCGAGGCTCGCGGCCAGCCGCACGCGCTTGTCGGCCCAGGGCGATTTCGGATCCCACTGGTCCGGGAAGTCGAGCCAGAAGATGCCGAGCAGCGGCGCGGCCAGGCGCAGGCCCGGCGTGCGCTTGACGTCCTGCGCGGTCGCCCCGGTCAGCAGCATGGCCAGGTCCACCTCGCCGCTCTTGAGCGCGGCCGCGCGCGTGGTCTCGTCGGGCAGGCTGCGGAAGACGATCCGCTTGATCGACGGCTGCTTCCGCCAGTAGCCCTCGAAGGCCTCCACGACCAGCTCCACGCCGGGGTTGAAGCTCACGAACCTGTACGGGCCGGCGCCGATCGGGGCCTTGCGATAGCCCTCCTCTCCCACGCTCTCGAAGTACTTCTTCGGCACCACCCAGCCCGCGCTCGCCACGAAGGTGCCGTAGAACGCGCCGAAGTCCGGCCACGGCTGCTTGAACACGAACCGCACGCGGTTCGGGGCGGGCGTCTGGATCTCCTTGACCGCGTCCTTCAGCACCTTGGCCGCGCCGCCCCGGTAGCGCTCGAAGGAGAACTTCACGTCCTCCGCGGTGACCGGCTCGCCGTTGTGGAACTTCGCGGGGCGCAGCACGAACTCGGCGGAGAGCATGTCCTTCGCCATGGCCCAGGACTGGGCCAGGCTCGGCCCCGAGCCCACCCCCGGCATCGGCTTGACCAGCCCGTCGTGGAGCACGTAGAGCAGCAGGAATGGGGTGATCGTGCTCTCGCCATCGGCGGGATCGAGCCACCGCGTGACCGGGCTGAAGTGCATCGCGATGGTGAGCGTCCCGTCCGGGGCCGCGGCCGCGCGGGGAGCGCCCGGCGGGCCCAGCACCGCGCAGAAGATCGCCCCCACCAGGACAAGGCGGGAGACCGGGCGGGAAAAGGTCATGGACCGAGACTCTTGAGCTTTCGCGCTCCGTTGTCAAGAGCGGGCCTCCGGCGGGGCGTGAAAGCGCGCGACTCCTCAGGCACAATGAGGCGTGCTCCGAGCGCTCCTGATCGCCGCCCTCGCCATCGCCCTGGCCGCCCCGCGCCCGGGCGCGGCCGAGGAGCGCCTCTCGTGGGAGACCGGCGAGGGCGAGAGCCACGTCATTCCCGCGCTCGAGATCGGCGGGTTCCTCGCGGCCCTCAACGCGTTCAACCGCACCGTCATCGATTCGAAGGAGTACGGCAGCGACGGGCATTCGATCTGGAAGAACCTGCGGAAGCCCCTGATCATCGACCGGGACCCGTTCAGCATCAACCAGCTGGGCCACCCCTATCAGGGCAACGTCTATTTCGGCTTCGCGCGGTCGGCCGGCCTCGACTTCTGGCAATCGCTGGCCTACAGCCTGGGCGGCAGCCTGCTCTGGGAGACCGCGGGCGAGACCACCCCGCCCGCGCTCAACGACCACGTCAACACCGCGATCGGCGGAGCCTTCATCGGCGAGGCCGGATTCCGCATGGCGAGCCTCCTGCTGGAAGGCGGCGGGGACCGGCCGGGATTCTGGCGGGAGCTGGGCGCCGCGATCCTCTCGCCGTCCACCGGGTTCAACCGGCTCGCCTTCGGCGATCGCTTCGACGCGGTCTTCCCGAGCCGCAACCCGGAGATCTTCATCCGCCTCCGGCTCGGCGCCACCCTCACCAATCAGGTGGACAACGACACCAGCCGGGACGTGAAGCGGCAGGAGGGCGCGGCGGACTACTCGATCACCTACGGCCTCCCGGGCAAGCCCGGCTACCAGTACAAGCGCCCGTTCGACTACTTCCACTTCGAGTTCACCGCGGTGCCCAACGCGGGCGACATCACCGACGCGATCGAGAACGTGTCGATCCGCGGGCTCCTCGGCGGGCGGAGCTACGACCTGGGCGACGACTTCCGCGGCATCTGGGGCGTCTTCGGCAACTACGACTACTTCTCGCCGCAGGTCTTCCGGGTCTCGAGCACCGCGGTGTCGCTGGGCACCGTGTTCCAGTGGTGGCTCACGCGGCAGGTCGCGCTCCAGGGCACCGCGCTCGCCGGCCTGGGCCTGGGCGCGGCGGGCACCGTCGGCGACCGGGCCGAGCGCGACTATCACTACGGCCTGACGCCGCTGACGCTTCTGGGGGCCCGCCTCATCTTCGGGGACCGCGCGATGCTGGAGGCCACCGGCCGCCAGTACTACGTGGCCGGGACCAGCTCGAACCGCGAGACCGGGGTGGACACCAGCCACTTCAGCCAGGACGTGATCCTGCGCGGCAGCGTGGGCCTCACCGTGCGCATCGCGGGGCCGCACGCCCTCGGCCTGCAGTACCTCGTCACGAGCCGGAACACCGGCGCTCCCGACTTGCGCGACCGGCACCAGGCGGTGCAGACCGTCACGTTCTCCTACAACTTCCTCGGCCACACGCGCTTCGGCGCGGTGGAGTGGCGGCCCGCCGCGGAGTGAGGCGGCCCCGTCACCGGGGCAGATGGCGATCGAGAATCGCGCGGAACCCGGGCGGCACCACCAGGCCGCCCATCAGCTCGCCGGTGTCGGCGAAGTAGGCGCGGCCCAGCGTGGTGCCGTCGGCGAGCCAGATCGTGAGCCAGTACTCCGGCTCGCCGCTGGCGTGGGGGGTGGGCCGGCGCATCGTCCCGCGGAGGATCATCTCGACGAGCGCCTCGACGTCGCGGGCCGCGGCGATCGGCGCGGGGCTCGTCGCCTCCCTCGGCGCGCGCGGCCCGTCGCGTCGCCGCACATCGATGGCGCGCACCCGGCCCGCGATGTCGAAGAGGTCGCCGCCGACCCGGGCGCGTGGATTGCGCCAGGCCTGGTAGAGGAAGCGGTGATCCCGCCAGACCGCGGCGAGCCGGAAGTCGGTCGCGTAGCCGCGCACCGCGTACATCCGGGTGCCCGCGGGCAGGAAGGCCGCCCCCGCGTCGACGCCGTACGAGCACGTGCGGGGATCCTCGCCGATCGAGCACCCGACGGTCGCGAACTCCGCGCCGAGGTCGGCCCGCGTCAGCTCGCGGCCGGGCTCGTCGATCCAGCGGACGTAGTCGATGCCGTCGAACGTGACGAAGTCGAACGTGGTCGACGTCTCGGCTCCGCCCGCGACCGCGACGAGCCCGAGCACGAGCGCCAGCGCGCCCGGGCCGAGGCTCGGGCCCCTCACGTGGGCCAGCCCGCCTCGTGCGTACCCGCCGGAACCGGCGGACTCGCCCAGAACGGCGGCGTCTCGGACAGGCGCGCGGTGGGCGTGACGTGCGTGACCTGGCCGAACGGACTCTCGCAGGCCGCGAGCAGGTCGCCCACGTCGGCCGGGCTCTGGTCGGCCACGTGCCGGCCGGCCACCCGCCCGAGCGCGTCCACCCAGCGCCCGGTCTGCACGAGCGAGACACGCACGAGATAGCTGCCGCCCTCGCGGGCGCGGCGCGCGAGGGCCATGAGGGCGCCGAGCGCGGCCAGGTATCCGGTGGCGTGATCGACCACCTGGGCGGGGAGATGGAGCGGGCGGTCGAGCCCGCCGCCGAACCCGTGCTCGTGGGCGAGACCGCTCACCGACTGGATCAGCGTCTCGAAGCCGCGCCGCGCGCGCCACGGGCCCGCATGGCTGTAGGCCGAGAGCGTGACGAAGATGATCCCGGGCCGGAGGCGCGCGACCTCCTCGGGCCCGAAGCCGAGCTTTGCGAGCGCGCCGGGGCGGTAGGACTGGGAGAAGACGTCGGCCCGCGCGATCAGGCCCCGCAGGCGGTCGGCGTCCCCGGCCCGGCGAAGGTCGAGCGTGGCGTTGCGCTTGCCGAGCCCGAAGTCGATGACGTGGGACGGGAGGCTCGGCAGGTGCGGGCTGCTCACGAGCAGCACGTCCGCCCCGTGGGACGCGAGCGTGCGCCCGCCCTCGGGGCCCGCGATGACGCGCGTGAGGTCGAGGATGCGCACGCCGGCCAGCGGCCGGTCCCCGGCGCCGAAGGGCTCGGGCGCCGAGTCCCCGATGCGGACGATCTCGAGCAGCGGCAGCTCGGCCACCGCGCGCGCGTGCGGATGCGCGACCCACTCGTCCTTCGGCCGCACCATCCCCGCGGGCAGCCCCGCCGCGTTCAGCGCGTCCTCGAGATCCGGCGCCTTCCACTTGAGCGCCGCCGCGGCCATCGACTCCCGCGTCTCCTCGCACCCCATGAAGCGCACGTGCCCCGCGTGGTGATGGGGCAGGTTCGCGTGGATCTGGATCCACCGCCCGTCGGCGGTCGGATAGAACCCGAAGAGCGCGCTCCGGCCGTCCGGCGCGGGCCCACCGTTCACGCGGAGATAGCGCTCGCTGCGAAACGCCGCGATCGCCGCGCGCACGTCCACCGCGACCGATTGCGCCCGCCCGGTCCGCAGCCGCCAGATCTCGCTCGCCGCGAGCCCGGTCGCCGCGATCACCGACGCCGCCGCCGTCCCGATCCGGAAGTCGGTCGGCAACATCGGATCGTCGCCGGCGATGCTCACCCGCTCGAGCGCCGAAGAATCACCACCCGCCACGGTCCAGATCTGCCGGAGCGCCTCGCGAGGCGTCGTCACGGAAGAACCACGCGCGCGATGGGTCGGGGCGCCGGGGGGCGGGGGTGGGTCGGGTGACCCGTTCCTGCCAACCGATCGAACGCCTCCAACCGCCAAGGTTGGGAACTCCTCCCACCTTGAACGAAGGATAGCGAGGCGTGGTCAGAGACCCACCCCCGCCCCCCGGCGCCCCGACCCACCGTCGCCATCAAATGATCCCGCGCTTGGCGAGATCGACGATCTGGTCTGCCGAGTAGCCGAGAGACGTGAGAATCGCCTCGTTGTCCTGCCCCAGCTCCGGGGCGGGAGCGCGGATGGCATTGCGGTGCTCGCCGTGCGAGACCGGGTGCCCGAGGATGGTGAGGTCGCCGAGCTCCGGCGAGTGCACCGGCTGCGCCATCTCGAGATGCCGCACCTGCGGATCGGCGAAGGCCTCGTCGATGCGGTAGATCGGCCCGCAGGGCACGCCCGCCTCGTTCATGATCTTCACCCACTCGTCGCTGCTCTTCTGCCGGGTGACCGGCATCACGACCTCCATCAGCACGTCACGGTTCGTGGACCGCGCCCGCGCGGTGGCGAAGCGCGGATCGGTCCGCAGGTCCGGCCGCTCGAGGGCACGGCAGAACCGCTCGTACAGCTCGTCGCCCGCCGCCGCGATGTTGATGTGGCCGTCCCGGGTCTCGAAGACCCCGGTGGGGATGCCGGTCGGGTGGTTGTTGCCGGCCTGGGGCGCGACCTCGCCGCTCATGAGCCAGCGCGAGGCCTGGAAGTCCAGCATCGAGAGCATCGCCTCGAGCAGCGAGGTGTGCACCCACTTCCCCTGACCGGTCGTCTCCCGCTCGATCAGCGCTACCAGGATGCCCTGGGCGAGCAGGATGCCCGAGCACAGGTCGGCGATCGGAATGCCCACCCGCACCGGCCCCTGGCCGGGCAGGCCGGTGATGGACATGAGGCCGCCCATGCCCTGGGCGATCTGGTCCACCCCGGGCCGGTCGCGATACGGGCCGCTCTGGCCGAAGCCCGAGATCGAGCCGTAGATCAGCCTTGGGTTGACCGCGCGCAGGCTCTCGTAATCGATGCCGAGGCGCCGCTTGACGTCCGGCCGGTAGTTCTCGACGACGATGTCGGTGTCCCTGGCCAGCCGCTTGAAGATGGCCACGCCCTCGGGCTCGCGCAGGTTGAGCGTCATCGCCCGCTTGTTGCGGTGCAGGTTCTGGAAGTCGAACCCGTGGCGGTTGCCGCCCATGCCGTCGCCCGAGCGGCCGCCGGGCATCTCGATCTTGATCGCGCGGGCCCCCCAGTCCACGAGCTGCCGGACGCAGGTGGGGCCCGCCCGCGCCCGCGTGAGGTCGAGCACCGAGTAGCGCGCCAGCGGTAGAGCCGTGTTGTCAGCCATGATGACCCTGATCCTATCCCGTCCCGGGCCGTCCCACCAGCGCCCTCAGCCCTCGACGATTGCGGCGGCCCGCTCCACCTCGGCCGGGGTCTCGCCGTCGCGCGGGCGGCGGCGGAGGAACAGCACGAATGGGATGACCGCCGTGAAGATCCACACGAGACGCCAGAAGTTGTCTATGAACGAGAGCGCGAGCGCCTCCCGCTGTACCATCTCGTAGAGATGCGCCCACGCCTGCTGCTCGGCGGTGGCCGGGTCGGCGCCGCGCGTGGCGAAGATCCCGACCAGCGTCTGGTAGCGGTCCCACACCTCGGGGTCGTAGAGGCTCACGTGCCCGGCCAGCCGCGCCTGGTGCACCTGCGAGCCGCGCTCCAGCATCGTCGCGACCGCGGCGATGCCGACGCTGCCTCCCACGGTCCGGGTGAAGTTGAAGAGCCCGGACGCGTGGCCCAGCTCGCGCCGCGGCACCGCGGCGAGGGCCATCGTGGACAGGGGCACGAACGTGAAGCCGATGCCGAGCCCCTGGACGAAGCGCGGCCACATGATGTGCCAGTAGCTCGCCTCGAGGGTGAGGGTGGCCATCAGGTACATCGCGTAGGCGTTGAGCGCGCAGCCGGTCGCGATGACCCAGCGAGGATCGATGCGCGGCATCAGCGCCCCCGCGATCGGCATCGTGAGCAGGGTGGCCACGCCCCCCGGCGCGAGCACCATCCCGGCCAGCATCGCGGTGTAACCCATGAGGATCTGGGTGTAGAGCGGCGAGAGCACCATGATGCCGTAGAACGCGATGCTGATGACGAACATGGCGGCGGTCGCCACCGCGAAGGTGGAGTGCCGCAGCACCCGCAGATCCACCACCGGCTCCTCCGCGCGCAGCTCGCGCGCCACGAGGGCGATCAGCGCCACCGCCGCGATGATCCCGAGCCACCCGATGAGGGGCGAGGAGAGCCAGTCCTCGCGCTGGCCGCGGTCGAGCACGAACTGGAGCGCGGACACCCCGATCACGAGCAGGACGAGGCCCGGCACGTCCACCCGTCGCACCGCCGGCCGCGCCTCGGGGGACTCGGGAAGGAACAGCCAGCCCAGCACCATCGCGGCGGCGCCGACCGGCACGTTGATGTAGAACACCCACCGCCAGCTCCAGTTGTCGGTGATCCACCCGCCGAGCGTCGGCCCGATGATCGGGGCGAACATGACGCCGATGCCCCAGATCGCCATCGCCATGCCGCTCTGGCGCGCCGGAAACGTCTCGATCATCGTCGATTGCGAGAGGGGCACGAGGGGGCCGCCCGCGAGCCCCTGCAGGAACCGCGCGAGCACGATGACGGCCAGGCTCGGGGCCGCTCCCACCGCGGCCGAGGTGATCGTGAAGGCCGCGGTGGCCGCGATGAAGAGGCGCTTGCGCCCGAGCAGATCGGTCAGCCAGCCGGTGATGGGCAGGCTGATCGCGTTGGCGACGAGGAACGACGTCAGCACCCACGTGATCTCGTCCACCCCGGCGGACAGGCTGCCCCGCATGTGATCGAGGGCCACGTTCGCGATCGTGACGTCGAGAACCACCAGGAACGTGGCCATCATGGTGGTGATGGCCACGATGGCCCGCAGCACCAGCGGGCTCATCGCAGCTCGATGACGGGAACGACCGACATGCCGGGCACGAGGAGGGCGTGCCCGTTCTGCCCGGGCTCGAGCACGAGCTTCACCGGGACCCGCTGGACGACCTTCACGAAGTTGCCGGAGGCGTTCTCCGGCGGCAACAGGGAGAAGCGGGAGCCGGTGCCGCTCTGGATCGAGTCCACCCGGGCGCGGAACACCAGGTCGGGATGCGTGTCCACCGAGACCCACGCGCGCTGACCCGCGCGCACGTGGGCGAGCTGGGTCTCCTTGTAGTTGGCGATCACCCAGACGCTGGCCGCGTCCACGATCGCGAGCAGGGGCTGGCCCGGCTGCACGGTCTGCCCCACCTCCACCGTCCGGCGGGTGACGCGGCCGGCCACCGGCGCGGTGATCGTCGCGTACTCGAGGTTCAGCTCGGCCTCGCGCAGGTCGGCGCGCGCCTGGGCCACCTGCGCCTCGACGCTCACCGCCTCCGCGCCGCGGATCGTCACCTCGCGCCGCCGGCTGCGGGCCTCGGCGAGCGCGGCCTCGGCTCCCTCGAGCGCGCGCCGCGCCTGCGTGAGCGCGACCTCCTGCGCGGTCACCTCGGCCTCGGCCTGGGCCACCTCGGCGTGGGCCACGTCCACCCG
>DATFGS010000170.1:0-7634 GCA_035249225.1 Candidatus Methylomirabilota bacterium
GAGCGAGGACGGGCGGAGCCCGCGGAGCCGGGCGAGGAGCCAGACGCGCAGGAAGCCCAGCACCGAGGTGGTCTTCACGTGCTGGCCGATCGTCGGCCGTCCGTCGGGCCAGCGCCGCTCGGCCCAGCGCGCGATCGGCCCCCCGATCGCGGCGGGCAGGATGCCGTAGAGCTCGTCGAGGTCGGGCTTCAGGTAGTCGGTCACCACGACCACGGCGCCGTCGGGCGCCGCGTTCTCGCGGCGGATGCGCTCGAACCGGCCGCGGCGCGTCTTGAGGTCGGCCACGCGTATCGCGTCCTCGTAGGTCATCCACACCGCGAGCCGCCGCGCGAAGACGCGGGTCAGCCGCGCGCCGGGGTCGAGCGCGCGCACGCGGCCCACCCGCTCGAGGAACAGCTCCGCGTAGCGGGCGTCCTGGTAGTCGACCAGGCGCGCGACCGCCTCGCCCAGCGTCGCGTGCAGCGGCTCCGGGAACTCGGCCTCGACGTGCGCGGCCACCGCCAGGAAGGCGGCGCGCCGCCGGCCGAGCGCGGCCGCCCGCTCGCCCTTCACCGTCGCCCACGGCCGCTCGGCCGGCGGCGCGTCCGCGCCGGCCGGACCGGCCGCCACCAGCTCCTGCCCGGCCTTCAGGCCGCGGATGTTCCGATCGACCGCGACCCCGCCCTCGCGGATCGCGGCCTCGAAGTCGGCCGCGGCCATCGGCAGCACGCCGGTGGCCGAGAGCGCACCCAGCAGCAGGGCGTTGACCTCGGTCTGGTGCCGGCGCGCCTCGGCGAGGGCGTCGAAGCCAATAAAGCGCCGGCTCAGCTTCCGCGCGGCCGCCTCCAGGCCCTCGCTCGGGTAGATCCCGTCGCCCGGCACCGACTTCTCCGCGATCGAGAAGAGCCGGTGGGTGCTCGCGACCAGCGTGGTGCGGCCGGGCGAGGCGTAGTCCATCTCGATCGTGCGGCCCGCCTCGAGCAGCTCCGAGGCGATGATCACGTCCACATCACCCGGCGTGGGGTACAGCGAGAAGACCGGCTCGGCGCCGCCCGCCTCGATCCGCTCGGGAAACACCTCGACGTAGTAGGTGGTGGCGCCCGTGCGCTGGGCCACGCCGGGGATCGAGGTGGCCTGGGCCGGGTAGCCGGCGTGGCCGGCCGCGCCCACGAGCCACTCGGTGAGCACCCCGCCACCCTGGCCGCCGAGCGCGGCGATCAGGATCGAGACGGGACGGCGCGCGGTCGTCACGCCGGCTGCAGCCATCCGATGACCCGGCGCCGCAGCCCGTCGAGCGCGCGCGATCCGGCGCCCGGGTTGTGCACCACCCGCGTCTCGTAGAACGACGGGCACAGCACCGCGGCGTGGGCCACCTCGCCGCAGAGGCCGCAGCCCACGCAGCTCGCGTCCACGTGGGCCACCGGGTCGTCCCGCAGCGGATCCGGGTTGTCCTTCAAGGTGAGCGACGGACAGCCGTTGAAGCGCATGCAGGACTTGTCGCCGGTGCAGACGTCGGGGTCCACCCCGAACCGCGGCACCTCGACCCGCGCCCCCGCCTTGAGCTGCGCGGCGATCTGCGGCTTCACCCGCCGCTGGCGCTCGAGCTGGCACTCCGCGCGCGCGATGATCACCTTGAGACCGCCCGCCGCGGTGGTCATGGCCTCCTTGACCACCTTCAGCGTGTCGCCGACCCGGTACGGATTCACGGTCTTGATCCAGGACACCCCGAGGCTCCGGATGGTGTCGGCGATGGACATCTTGACCGCGTCGCCGCGCGGGTTCTTGCCGGACGAGGGATTGGCCTGCTGGCCGGTCGCGGAGGTGTAGAAATTCTCGAGCACCACCACGATCGAGTCCTGCTTGTTGAAGACCGCGTTGGCGACCCCCGCGGTGAGCCCCGAGTGCCAGAAGCCGCCGTCCCCCAGGATCGAGATCACGCGCTTGTCGAAGCTGGGGGCGACCGCGCTCGCGGAGGCCAGGCTCATCCCGTAGCCCAGGATCGTGTTGCCCTGGTTGAACGGGGGCAGGGTCGCGAAGGCGTGGCAGCCGATGTCGGCGGCCACGTGGGTCTCGCCGAGCTCGCGCTGCGCGATCTTGAGCGCGCTGAACACCGGCCGCTCCGGGCAGCCGGTGCAGAACGCGGGCGGGCGCTTGGGGAGCGGCGCCCGCAGCAGGGCGCGGCCCTGCCCCACGTGGAGGGTGAGCGCCTGCCGCCGCCGCTCCGCGTCGGCGCCCAGGAACCGTGCGAGGGCGGCCACCACCAGCTCGGGCACGTACTCGCCCTGCGCGGCCACCACGTCCTTGCCGTGGATGCGCGTGGTGATCCCGTGCTCGTAGGCCAGCGCCTTCAGCTCCTGCTCGATGAAGCTCGGCATGCCTTCCTCGAGAACGAGCACCCGCTGCTTGCCCTCGAGGAACGAGACGAGCTGCTCGGGGACGAGCGGGTGGATCACGTTCAGCACGAGCATCGGGATGCGCGAGCGGCCGAACGGATCGGCCATGCCCAGGAGCTCGAGCGCCCGCAGCGCGGTCGGGGTGAGGCCGCCCTGGAGGATGATGCCGAGCTCCTCCTCCTCGCCGGGGATCGCCTCGTTGAGCCCCCGGTCGACGACGTAGCGGCGGGCCGCGGGCAGCCGGCGCTCGAACTTCTGCGCCTCCTGCGTGTAGGTGGACGGGGGGTGGCTCAGGCGGCCGTAGTCGAAGGAGTGGCGCTCGAGCCGCGTGTTCATCCCGACCGCGGGCCGGACATTGTCCCGGCAGATCAGGCTCCCCCGCATGTGGGCGGCCCGGATGCGCAGGCTGATCACGGTGGGCAGGCTGGAGGCCTCGGACAGGCCGAAGCCTTCCTCCACCATGCGGGCGAGATTCTGCAGCGTCGGCCGCGGGTCGATGAGCGGCAGCGACGACTTGAGCGCGAAGGAGTGCGTGCGCTCCTGGATGACGCTCGCGCCCGCGCCGTAGTCCTCGCCCACCACGATCAGGGCGCCGCCGATGACGCCCGCCGAGGCCAGGTTCGACAGCGCGTCGGCGGCCACGTTGGTGCCCACGATGGACTTCCACGTCACCGCGCCCCGCATCGGGTAGTTGATGGAGGCGCCCAGGAGCGCGGCGGCGGCCGCCTCGTTGGCGGAGGCGTCCAGGTAGACGCCCATCGGCTTCAGCAGCGACTCGTTGGCGTCGGCCAGCACGTCCAGGAGATGCGAGACGGGAGCGCCCGGATAACCGCCCACGTAGGAGACGCCCGACTGGAGCAGCGCCTTGGTGATGGCGAGGATGCCCTCGCCCCGGAGCACCTGGCCGTCCCCCAGGGCGAGCTGCTTGACTTCCTCGGCGAACGACCGTTCCATAGGACCCTCTTGTACCACAACCTCCCGGAAGGAGGGGCCCATGGCGCACTTCACCACCAGCGACGGCGTCCGGATCTACTACGAGTCGCACGGCACCGGCGACCCGCTCCTCCTCGCCTACGGCATCGGCGGCAACGCCGGGATGTGGCAGCCCAACATCCATGCCCTCTCGGCGCGGCACCGGCTGATCCTCTGGGAGCCGCGGGGCCACGCCCGTTCGGAGAGCCCCACCGATCCCACCAAGGTCACCTTCGGCCACTGGGTGCTCGACCTGCGCGACCTCATGAGCCACCTGGGCCTGGTCCACGCGGTGGTGGGCGGACTGTCGCTCGGCGGGGGCATCGCCACCCGCTTCGCGCTGGCGCATCCCGAGCGGGTGCGGGGCCTGGTGGTGGTGGACTCCTCCTCGGCGGCGGGCCTGCCCCTCTCGGTGGAGAACCTGGTGATGCGCGCGAAGTCGATCGAGGTGACGCTCAAGGGCGGGATGGACGCGATGGCCGAGTTCGCGATCGCGTCGAACCCGAACGTGGCGGGCCGGCTCAAGCTGGACCCGGGCGCGCGCCAGGAGATCTTCGACTACTACCGGAAGCTGACCCCCGTCGGCTACGCGAACGCGCTCCGCGCCCTGCTGCAGATGGACTACATCGCCGAGCGGCTGCCCGAGATCAGCGTTCCGACGCTGCTGATCTGCGGGGACGAGGATCCCTCGCTGGAGCCGATGCGGATGATGGAGAAGAAGATCAAGTCGTCACGCTTCGTCCTGCTCTCCCCGGCCGGGCATTTCGGGAACCGGGACCAGCCGGAGGACTTCAACCGCGCGGTGTTGGACTTCCTCGACGCGCTCGAACCCGCGTGACCGCCACGTCGGTCCCGCGGACGCCCTCCTTGCAATCCGGGCAGTAGTAGCCGACCGACACCGGGTGCCCGCACCCGGCGTGGACGAGCTGGGTCTCCCGGTGCACGTGGCGGCCGCCCCACGCGGCGAGGGCTCCCACCACCATCCCCAGCTCCCGGCCCCGGTCGGTGAGCGCGTACTCCGCCCGCGGCGGGTGGTCCGAGTAGAGCGCGCGCCGGATCAGCCCGTGCTCCTCCATCAGCTTGAGGCGCGCGGACAGGATGTTGGGGGCGATGCCGGGCAGGCTCCCGAGCAGATCCTGGAAGCGCTGGGTACCGCCCAGCAGATCGCGCACCACCAGGAGGGTCCAGCGGTCCCCGATCACCTCGAGGGTCTTCGCCACCGGGCAGGACTGGTTGTATCGCTTGGCCATGTCCCCAGCATAGCGACCGCTTGACACGAACGCAAGTCACTAGTATTTTACTAGTCACTATGACCAAGGCTCTCGACCTCGTCCGGAAGGTGCAGCGCGGAGAAGCGGCCCCGCCCCCCATCGCGACCCTGATCGGCTTCACCCTCACCGAGGTGGACCCGGGCCGCGCGGTCGTCGCCTTCGACGCGGGCCCGCGGCACCTGAACCCGATGGGCACGCTCCACGGCGGCGTGCTGTGCGACATCGCGGACGCGGCGATGGGCATGGCCTACGCGGCGAGCCTCGACGAGGGCGAGACCTTCACCACGCTCGAGCTCAAGATCAACTTCCTCAAGCCGGTGCGGGCGGGCCGGCTGGTCGCCACCGGGCGCCTGGTCAAGGGCGGGCACACGGTGGGGCTCCTCGAGTGCGACGTGGTGGACGACAAGGAGCGCCTCGTGGCGCGCGCCTCCAGCACCTGCATGACGCTCCGGGGCGAGCAGGCGGTGGGACGCTGATGGCCTCCGCGGTCGCCGCCGCGCCTGCCCTGTCCCCGCGCACCCGCCTCCTCCTCGAGGGCCCGGTGGCGCGCACCCTGCTGTGGCTGGCCGCCCCCAACGTCCTCGTGATGGTGCTGCAGGCGGCGGTGAGCACGCTCGACGCGGTCTTCGTCGGCTGGCTCGGCTCGGCGGCGCTGGCCGGCGTCTCGATCGTGTTCCCCCTCGTCATGCTGATGCAGACGATGTCGGCGGGCGGGATGGGCGGTGGCGTGGCCTCCGCGGTGGCCCGGGCCCTCGGGGCGGGCCGCCGCGCGGACGCGGACGCGCTCATGGTCCACGCCATCGTGATCGCGCTCGCGATGGGCGGGGCGTTCACGCTCACGCTCGAGCTGGCCGGGCCCACCCTCTATCACGCGATGGGCGGAAGGGATGAGGTCCTCGACGCCGCGGTGGCGTACTCCCGCGTGCTCTTCGGCGGCGCCATCGCCTACTGGCTCTTCAATACCCTCGGCAGCGCGATCCGGGGCAGCGGCAACATGGCGCTGCCCGCCTCGGTGATGGTGGCGACCGGGCTGTTCTACCTGGGGCTCTCCCCGGCCCTGATCCTCGGCTGGGGCCCGCTGCCCCGCCTCGGGATCGCGGGCGCCGCCGCCGCGAGCGTGCTCTCCTTCGGGCTCGGCAGCCTCGTGCTGCTCGGGTACCTCTACTCGGGCCGGAGCCTGGTGCGGCCCGCCCTGCGCGGGCGGGGCCTCCGGCGCCGCCTCTTCTGGGAGATCCTGCGCGTCGGCGCCCCCGGCTCGCTCAACACCGTGCTCACGAATCTCACCGTGGTGGTGCTGACCGCGCTGGTCGGGCCCTTCGGGGCCACCGCGCTGGCTGGCTACGGCCTGGGCGCGCGGCTCGAGTACCTTCAGATCCCGATCGTCTTCGGGCTGGGATCGGGGCTCGTCACTATGGTCGGCACCAGCATCGGAGCGGGCGATCGCGCGCGCGCGGTGCGCGTGGCCTGGGTCGGCTCCGCGATGGCCGCCGGCATCACCGGCGTGATCGGGATCCTGGCCGCGCTGTTTCCCCTGGCGTGGCTCGGGCTCTTCACCACCGATCCGGACGTGGTGGCCGCGGGGACCCGTTACCTCACGATCGTGGGGCCGTTCTACGGCTTCTTCGGCGCGGGCCTCGCGCTCTACTTCGCCTCGCAGGGCGCCGGCCGCCTGCTCTGGCCGCTCCTCGCCGGCTTCACCCGTCTGGTCACCGCGGCGGTCGGCGGCTGGCTCGCCACGCGCTGGCTGGGCGGCGGTCTCGGCGGAATCTTCGCGGCCATGGCGGTGGCGCTCGTGGTCTTCGGGACGATCAACGTGGTGGCGGTGCGCCTCGGCGCCTGGCGCGCCCGCCGGGGGGGCGCCGCGTGACCGCCCAGCAGATCTTCGGGCTCCAGGTCCTGCTGAGCTTTCTCGTCTACGGCCTCGTGGCCCGGTGGTACGTCACGCCCCGGCTCGCGTCGCGGCCACTCCACGCCGCGCTCCAGCCGCTGCTCGTGCTCCACGCCACGCGCTACCTGGGGCTGGTCTTCCTCGTGCCGACCGTGGTCGGCCCCGCGCTCCCGGCCAGCTTCGCGGTTCCGGCCGCCTACGGCGATCTCCTGGCCGCCCTGCTCGCCCTCGCCGCGCTCGTCGCGCTGCGCGCGCGCTCCCCCGTCACCCTGCCCCTGACCTGGCTCTTCAACGTGGTCGGCCTGCTGGACCTGGTTCACGCCTTCTACCAGGGGCTCCGGCACGACGTGCAGCTCGGCGCCGCGTACTTCATCCCGACCTTCGCGGTGCCGGCGCTGGTGATCACCCACCTGATGATCTTCCGGATGCTGGTCCGCCACCCGCGCTGACCCGCGGCCGGAGCATTTGCCCGGCTCGTCGCACATGTGAAACAATCGCGGGGCGATGATTCGCCGCGCCCGCGCCGTCCTGGCCGTCGCCTGCGGGGCGCACTTCATCCACGACGGCTTCTCCGACATCCTCTACGTGCTGCTGCCGGTCTGGGCGACCGAGTTCGGTCTGAGCTTCGCCCAGGTCGGCCTGCTCAAGACGCTCTACACCGGCGGCATGGCCTCCTTCCAGGTGCCCGCGGGCATTCTCGCCGAGCGGCGCGGCGAGGCGCGGCTGCTGGTGGCGGGCACCGCGGTCACCGCGGCGGGCTTCCTCGTCGCCGGCCTGACCGGCAGCTTCGCGGCCCTGCTCGCCTGTCTCCTGCTGGCCGGTCTCGGCTCCGGCTGCCAGCATCCGCTCTCGTCCTCGCTGGTGGCGAAGGCCTACGAGACCGGACCGCGCCGCACCGCGCTCGGCACCTACAACTTCTCCGGCGATCTCGGCAAGGTCGCGGTGCCCGCCGCGGTGGCGCTGGCCTTGCCGTGGCTCGGCTGGCGCGGCGCCGTGCAGGCCTACGGCGTCGTCGGGCTGATGGCGGCGATCGTGATCTGGATCCTGCTCTCGCGTCTCGACATCGGCACGCGACCCGCGCCGCGCGAAGCGAGCGCCGCCACGTCCGGCAGCGGCTGGGGGATCCGCGAT
>DATFGS010000171.1:0-6047 GCA_035249225.1 Candidatus Methylomirabilota bacterium
TACGCCAGTTGATCTCCGACGTGAAGGCGGGCCGCCTGAGCCGCCGGACCTTCGTGCAGACGATGATCGGCCTGGGCCTCACCGCGCCGCTGGCCGCCCAGATGCTGGCCTCCGCGGGCGTCGCCCAGGCCCAGCCCAAGGCCCCGGCCTTCACGCCGACCAAGCGCGGCGGCGGCGGGCTGCTCAAGACGCTCTGGTGGCAGGCGCCCACCCTGCTCAACCCGCACTTCGCCACCGGGACCAAGGACCAGGACGCCTCGCGCATCTTCTACGAGCCCCTCGCCGGCTTCGATCCCGACGGCAACCTGATCCCGATCCTGGCCGCGGAGGCGCCGACCACGCAGAACGGCGGGCTCGCCCGCGACCTCACGTCGGTCACGTGGCGCCTCAAGAAGGGCGTGACCTGGCACGACGGCAAGCCGGTCACCGCCGACGACGTGCTCTTCACCTACGAGTTCGCCTCCGATCCGGCCACCGCCGCGGTGACCAGCGGAGCCTACCGCGAGGTCTCGAAGGTCGAGAAGGTGGACAGTCACTCCGTCAAGGTCGTCTTCAGCAAGCCCCAGCCGTTCTGGGCCGATGCGTTCTGCGGCAACCGCGGCATGATCGTTCCCAAGCACGTGTTCGACCCGTTCAAGGGCGCGAAAAGTCGGGAGGCGCCCGCGAACCTGAAGCCCGTCGGCACCGGCCCCTACCGCCTGGTCGACTTCAAGCCCGGCGACATCGTGCGTGGGGAGGCGAACCCGGCCTACCACGTGGCGAACCGCCCGTTCTTCGACGCGATCGAGATGAAGGGCGGGGGTGACGCCGCGTCCGCGGCGCGCGCGGTGCTGCAGACCGGCGAGTACGACTACGCCTGGAACCTGCAGGTGGAGGACGACATCCTCCGCCGCATGGAGCAGGGCGGCAAGGGCCGCGTCAACATCTGGCCCACCGGGAACCCGGAGCACATGCAGTGCAACTTCACCGACCCGTGGACCGAGGTGGAGGGCGAGCGCTCCAGCATCAAGACGACCCACCCCGTCCTCTCGGATCCGGCGGTGCGCCAGGCGCTCAATCTGCTGGTGGACCGGGCCGCGGTCCAGGAGGAGATCTACGGGCGCGGCGGGCAGACCAGCGCCAACTTCCTCACCGCTCCCTCGCGCTTCCACTCGAGGAACACGCGCTGGGAGTTCAACGTGGACAAGGCCAACCAGGTCCTCGACGCGGCGGGCTGGAAGCGAGGCGCCGACGGGGTCCGGGCCAAGGACGGCAAGCGCCTGAAGTTCCTCTTCCAGACCTCGATCAACGCTCCGCGCCAGAAGAACCAGGCCATCGTCAAGCAGGCGGCGGCCAAGGCGGGCATCGAGATCGAGATCAAGTCGGTGGTGGCCTCGGTCTTCTTCTCGTCGGACGCCGCGAACCCGGACACCTTCCCGCACTTCTACGCGGATCTGCAGATGTACAACACGACCATGACCTCGCCGGACCCGCAGTACTTCATGAACCAGTTCACCTCCTGGGAGGTCTCCCAGAAGGCCAACAAGTGGCAGGGACGCAACATCACCCGGTTCCGCAGCGAGGAGTACGACCGCGTCTTCAAGGCCTCCGAGGGCGAGCTCGATCCCGTGAAGCGCGCGGCGCTGTTCATCAAGATGAACGACATCGTGATCGCCAACGTGGTGGTGATCCCGGTCCTGTGGCGCAACGGGGTCTCCGGAGCGGCCAACGCGCTGCAGGGCATGGATCTCACCGGATGGGATTCGACCTTCTGGCGGCTGCCCTACTGGTACAAGCAGGGATAGGCCGGAACCCGGCGGCGAACTTGACAGTTTTGCCAGTGAAGCCTTATAAGAAGCCATCCAATCGGTCACCGTTGACCCACCCAGGGAGGACCATCGATGCAAGAGCGTGAACTGAGGGACATGATCGGCCGGGTCAAGGCCGGGAGCCTGAGCCGGCGGGAGTTCGTCCAGGCCATGCTGGCGGTCGGCCTGACCGCGCCGCTGGCCGCGCAGATGCTCGCCTCCGCGGGCGTCGCGCACGCTCAGCCCAAGGGCGCTCCGATGTTCACGCCGACCAAGCGGGGCGGCGGGGGGCAGCTGAAGGTCCTGTGGTGGCAGGCGCCCACCCTGCTCAATCCGCACTTCGCCACCGGCACCAAGGACCAGGACGGCTCGCGGATCTTCTACGAGCCGCTCGCCTCGTACGATCCCGAGGGCAACCTCTACCCCGTGCTCGCGGCCGAGGTCCCGTCCGTCCAGAACGGGGGCGTCGCCCGCGACGGCCGCTCCGTGACCTGGAAGCTCAAGAAGAACGTGACCTGGCACGACGGCAAGCCGTTCACCGCGGCCGACGTGGTGTTCAACTGGGAGTTCGTGACCGATCCCAAGACCGCGGCGCGGACCATCGGGTCGTACCTCGACATCGAGAAGATCGACGTGCTGGACCCCCACGCGGTGCGGCTTGTCTTCAAGAAGCCGATCCCGTTCTGGGCCAACGCGTTCTGCGGCGTGAACGGGATGATCATCCCCAAGCACCTCTTCGACGGGTTCCGGGGCGAAAAGTCGCGGGAGGCGCCGAACAACCTGAAGCCGGTCGGCACCGGCCCGTACAAGTTCCTGGACTTCAAGCCCGGCGACATCGTGCGCGGCGAGATCAACCAGAGCTACCACGTGCCCAACCGGCCGTTCTTCGACTCGATCGAGATGAAGGGCGGCGGCGACGCGGTCTCCGCGGCGCGCGCGGTCATGCAGACCGGCGAGTTCGACTACGCCTGGAACATGCAGGTGGAGGACGAGATCCTCAAGCGCTTCGAGCAGGGCGGTCGCGGCAAGGCCGACATCGTCACCGGCGGCAACATGGAGCACCTCCAGCTCAACAACACCGACCCGTGGACCGAGGTGGACGGGGAGCGCTCGAGCATCAAGAGCAAGCATCCGTTCCTGACCGATCCGGCGGTCCGGCAGGCGCTCAGCCTCCTGATCGACCGCGCGTCGGTGCAGGAGGAGATCTACGGCCGCACCGCCATCACCACCGCCAACTTCCTGAACGCGCCCGCGCGCTACGTCTCCAAGAACAACCGCTGGGAGTTCAACGTGGAGAAGGCCAGCCAGATCCTGGAGTCGGCGGGCTGGAAGAAGGGGGCCGACGGCGTCCGGACCAAGGACGGCAAGAAGCTCAAGATGGTCTACCAGACCTCGATCAACGCGCCCCGCCAGAAGACCCAGGCCATCGTCAAGCAGGCGGCGGCCAAGGCGGGCATCGAGATCGAGATCAAGTCGGTGGTGGCCTCGGTCTTCTTCTCCTCGGACCCGGCCAACCTCGACACCTACCCGCACTTCGCCACCGATCTGCAGATGTACACGGTCACCCAGACCTCTCCCGATCCCCAGGACTTCATGCTCCAGTTCACCCCCTGGGAGATCGCCTCGAAGGACAACAAGTGGCAGGGCCGCAACATCACCCGCTGGCAGAGCGAGGAGTTCGGCAAGCTCCACAAGGCCGCGGAGGGCGAGCTCGACCCGGTCAAGCGCGCCGCGATGTTCATCCAGATGAACGACCTCGTCATCAAGAACGTGGTGGCGATCCCGGTGGTCTGGCGGCCCCGCGTCGCCGCGATCAGCAACAAGCTGAGGGCGGCGCAGAGCGGCTGGGACTCCGACTTCTGGCAGCTTCCCTTCTGGCACAGAGAGGCCTAGGCCGACCGGCGGGCGAGGCCCGGGTGAGGGTCTCGCCCGCCTGCCCCGGCACTGCGTAGATGTCACGGTATCTGCTGCGGCGCGTGCTGATCCTGATCCCCGTGCTCGCGGGGATCAGCCTGGTGCTGTTCACCGTGCTCGCACTGGCCCCCGGCGATCCGTTCGAGGAGCTCGCCACCAACCCCAACGTCCCCCCGGAAGTGCGCGCCAACCTGCGCGCCCAGTTCGGCCTCGACGACCCGATCCCGGTGCGCTATGCGCGCTGGTTCACGTCCATGCTGCGGGGCAACTGGGGCTTCTCCTTCGTGAGCCGGATGGACGTGGGCGCGCTGATCCTGCAGCGGCTGCCCACCACCCTCTGGGTGCTCGGCCTCGCCCAGCTCCTGGGGCTCCTGGTGGCCCTGCCCGTCGGGGTCTACGCGGCGATCCGGCCCTACTCGCTCTTCGACCAGATCTCGACCACGTTCGCGTTCATCGGCTTCTCGCTGCCCACCTTCTTCACCGGCATCCTCTTCATCCTGTTCTTCAGCATCTACCTCGACTGGCTGCCCTTCATCTATCGCTCGGACATCAGCGGCTCCGGGTGGCGCTGGTACTGGGAGAACGTGCGCCAGGTCATCATGCCGGTCACGGTGCTGGGGCTGGCCCAGGGCGCGGCGATGACGCGCTACGTCCGCTCCGCGGTGCTGGAGGTGGTCCGGCTCGACTACATCAACACCGCGCGCGCCAAGGGGCTGTCCGAGCGCGTCACGATCCTCAAGCACGTGGTGCGCAACGCGCTGATCCCGGTGGTGACGCTGGTCGCGCTGCAGATCCCCGGCATCTTCACCGGCGCGGTGATCACCGAGCAGATCTTCCGGGTGCCCGGAATCGGCTCGCTCCTGATCACCTCGATCCTCGCCAACGACACCCCGGTGATCATGGCGATCACGTTCGTGTTCTCGTGCCTGGTGGTGCTGTTCAACCTGATCGCGGATCTGCTCTACGGCTGGCTCGATCCGCGCATCTCGTACCGATAGGCCCGGCGTGACCCCTCCCCCGAACGGCGTGGCGTCCCAGTCGGTGCGGAGGACGGTCGCGGTCGCCCGGCGGCCCCGGGTGGAGACGCTCTGGAGCGAGTCCTGGCGGCGCTTCCGCAAGCACCGGCTCGCCACCGTGGGGATGGTGGTGCTTCTGGTGATGGTGGTGGCGGTGCTGGCGGGGCCCTTCGTCTACAAGGTCCCCATCAACGAGATCGACTTCAAGGCCAAGCTCAAGGCCCCCTCGTGGGCGCACCCGCTCGGCACCGACGATCTCGGCCAGGACCTCCTCGCCCGCATGCTCTACGGGGGCCGGATCTCGCTCGCGGTCGGCGTCGCCGCGATGCTCATCGCCATCATCGCGGGCACCCTGATCGGCGCGGTGGCGGGGCACGTGGGCGGCGCCACCGACCACGCCCTGATGCGCCTCACCGATCTCTTCCTGTCCCTGCCCCAGCTCCCCCTGCTCCTGCTCCTCGCGTACCTCTTCCGCGACTCGCTCAAGAAGGTGCTCGGCCCGGAGATGGGGGTGTTCATGCTGATGGTGTTCGTGATCGGCGGGCTGCGCTGGATGCCGGTCGCGCGGCTGGTGCGCGCCCAGTTCCTCTCGCTCCGCGAGAAGGAGTTCGTGGAGGCGGCGCGCGGGCTCGGGGCGCCGCCCCTGCGGCAGGTGGTGCGCCACATCCTGCCCAACGCGGTCGGCCCGGTCATCGTGGCCGGCACGATCGACGTCGCCGCCGCGATCATCGCGGAGTCGTCGCTGTCCTTCCTGGGCCTGGGCTTCCCCCCCGACATCCCGACCTGGGGCCGCATCCTCTACGACGCCAAGGACAACCTCGACTTCGCCCCGCACTGGGCCCTCTTCCCGGGCACCGCGATCTTCCTCACCGTGCTCAGCATCAACTACATCGGAGACGGCCTCCGGGACGCGCTCGACCCCCGCAAGGTCCTGTCGTAACCCTCACCGCCGAGGAGACCGCCCGTGTCCGACCGTGATCTCTGCTTCGTGCCCGCCACCGAGCTGCAGCGGCTCTACCGCGCCCGCAAGGCGTCACCGCTCGAGGTGATGCAGGCGGTCTTCGCGCGCATCGACGCGGTGAACCCGCGCGTGAACGCCTACGTGACGCTCGCGCGGGAGCAGGCGCTCGCGGCGGCCCGGAAGGCCACCGCCGCGCTCGGGCGCGGGCGCAAGGGCGCCGCGCTCGGACCGCTGCACGGCGTCCCGGTCTCGATCAAGGATCTGACGCCCACCAAGGGCATCCGCACGACGTCGGGCTCCAAGATCTTCGAGCACCACGTCCCGGAGGAGGACGCGCTCTACGTGGACCGGCTCAAGCGGGCCGGGGCG
>DATFGS010000172.1:0-4371 GCA_035249225.1 Candidatus Methylomirabilota bacterium
GGGCGAGATGGTCAGCGTCATCGGGCCGAACGGCGCGGGCAAGTCCACCGCCTTCAAGACCATCGTGGGATTCCTGCGTCCGACCGGCGGCCGGGTGCTGTTCGACGGCCAGGACATCACGGGGCTCCGGCCCGACCAGGTGCTGCCGCGCGGCCTGGCCTACGTCCCCCAGGGGCGCATCGTGTTCCCCCAGATGACGGTGCTCGAAAATCTCGAGATGGGCGCCTACATCGAGCGGGACGGCCGCCGGATCCAGGAGGCGCTCGAGCGCGTCTACCGCCTGTTCCCGATCCTGGCCGAGCGGCGCGCCCAGAAGGCGGGGACGATGTCGGGGGGCGAGCAGCAGATGGTGGCCATCGGGCGGGCGCTCATGACCACCCCCAAGCTGATCCTGCTGGACGAGCCGTCGCTGGGCCTCGCGCCGAAGTTCGTCTCGCTGATCTTCGACAAGCTCACCGAGATGAAGCAGTCGGGCTACACCATGATGGTGGTCGAGCAGAACGCGGCCAAGGCCCTGGCGGTCGCCGACCGGGCCTACGTCCTCGAGCTGGGCCGCAACCGGTTCGAGGGGCCGGGGCGGACCCTGCTGGAGGATCCCGAGGTCAAGCGCCTGTACCTGGGCGGGTGATCCGGGGAAGGGGGACCCGGGCGGCCGCCCGGCCCGGAGATTGTGAATTTTCTGACTAGGATTCCGGCCGGCTTTTGAGTATATTCGGTGGGGTTTTTCCAGGGAGACAGCCCGAACCTCATGCGCTTCCCACGCTCCGCCGCCGTCGGTAGTGCGGCCCTCGCGGCCGTCCTGATCGGCTTGCTGATCGGCTTCCCGATCTCCGCCGCCAAGTCCGCCACCGCCCCCGCTCAAGGGGGCGGCCAGAAGGCGGCCGTCAAGGGCCACGAGGCCGGCGGCGTCGATCCCCGGATTATCGAGCGGGGCAAGCAGACCTTCGCGGTGTACTGCGCGAACTGCCACGGCACCGACGCGAAGGGCGACGGGGTCGCCGGCCAGAACCTGCCGATCAAGCCCCAGAACTTGACCGAAGGGCGCATCGTCAACCCCCTGCCGGATCACTTCCTGCACAGCATCATCGCGCACGGGGGCCAGTCGGTCGGGCTCTCGCCGCTGATGCCGAACTTCACGCCCTTCCTGTCCGACGTGCAGATCCGCGAGGTCATCGCCTACGTTCGGACGCTGGCCGAGCCCGCGTACGACCCGGCGAAGGTGCTGCCGATCGCCACCACCCGGCAGGGTCCGGTGCAGCCGATCTTCTTCAGCCACGTCATCCACGCCGGCTCGTACCAGATCGCCTGCCAGTACTGCCACGCGGGCGCCCGGCGCAGCAGCGCGGCGGGCCTGCCGTCGGTGGAGCGCTGCATGGGCTGCCACAAGATCGTGGCCGCCCAGGGCAATCCCGAAGTCCAGAAGCTGCACGGCTACTGGGAGCGCCAGGAGCCGATCCCGTGGGTCCGCATCTTCAAGGTTCCCGAGCACGCCCAGTTCACCCACAAGGCCCACGTGCAGGCGGGCGTGCAGTGCCAGACGTGCCACGGCCGCATCGAGGCCATGGAGCGCGTGCACGCCGAGACCGGGCAGAACATCATCACCGATCTCAAGAACCTCGCGGGGATCCCCAATCAGCCGCCCAAGCTGACCATGGGCTGGTGCGTCGAGTGTCACCGCACCGCCAACGCCAAGGGCGTGCAGGCGGTCCAGACCGCCGCGGACGCGCCGATCCCGTCGGTCATCCAGGCTCCGGGCAGCGAGAGCGCCCGCCGCAACGCCCCGCTCGAGTGCGTGACCTGCCACCACTAGCCGGTCTCCCTCGCCCCTGAGGGGAGAGGGGTGAGGTGGCCGCCATGGGTGATCGCGTCCACCCTGCTCGTGTATCTCGCCGCCTTCGGGGCGGTCTTCGGGACGCAGTTCGCCGCGGTGGCCGCGCTCATGTCCCGGCGCGCGGGCGCGTTCGATCCGGGCCGCGACGGCCTCACCGCGCTCCTCGTGAGCGTGCCCGCCTCGTCGCTGGCGCTCATCGCGATCGCGTGGCTCGCGGCGGGCCGCCCGCGCCGCGAGCGCCTGCGCCTGCTCCCGGCCCGGCGGTCCGCCCGGGCCATCACGGTGATGGTCGTGGGCGTCCTCGCACTGAGCCAGGCGCTCGAGTCGCTCGCGATCCTGCTGGGCGTGGGCCCCGGCGCCAACCTCGACTGGATCGCGGGGGCCCTCGCGGGGGCCACCCCCGGAAGCCTTCTGCTGGCGATCCTCGTGATCGGGGGTCTCGCGCCGATCGGAGAGGAGCTGTTCTTCCGCGGCTTCATGCTGACGCGGCTGCGCCGGGTGTGGAGCGCGGGGCCGGCCATCCTGCTGAGCGCGATCGCCTTCGGGGTGATCCACGGCGAGTGGGTGCACGGCGTGCTGGCCACCGGCATCGGGATCTATCTCGGGCTGGTCACGGAGCGGTCCGGTAGCGTGATCCCGGCGGTGATCTGCCACGTGGCCAACAACACGGGCTCGGTGCTGCTCTCGGCCGCGATCGGCTCGGCGCAGGGGCGCGGCATGAACGCGGTGCTGTTCGTGCTCACCGCGGCGATTTTCGCCGCGTCGCTCTCCCGCCTGCCGCGGCCGGTGTCCGCGGACGGCTCCTGAGGCGCGCGGCCGCGCTCAGCGGCCGGGGTCGAGGATCGCGGTCAGGCTCCGGAGGTCGGGGCAGGCGTCGAGCGCCAGGACGACCTGGGCCACTGTGTCCACGCGATCGGCGGGGAGCACCACGGCGGCGCACTCCGTGAACTTCTCGCGGAGCGCCTCCATCGTCAGCGGGTTGGCGGGATGCCCCGGCACCGGACGCGGGCCGATGGTGGCCGATCGGCCGCCCTTCAAGCGCACGGTCATGCGGGTCCACATGTGGCGCTCGAGATCGGTGGGGATCTCGGGATCCACCACCACCCGGATCCGCTCCATGAGGCGCCGCACGCCCGGATCCTGCGCGCGGTCGTCCTGGAAGGTGGCCATGCCGACGCGCCCGTCGGTCAGCGCGGCCGCCGCGGAGAACTCGGCGGAGAACTTCGCCTCGAGCCCGGTGCGCGGCCGCGAGTGGATCAGGATGCGCGGCACGCCCGCGGCCACCCCGACCGTCACCTCCTCGACGTCATCGGGCCGGATGCCCTCGGCGCGCCGGAGCTCGAGCGCGCTGTCGATGATCGAGTGCGTGCAGGCGCAGGACGGGTAGGGCTTCACCGCGACCCCGGTGGTCAGGATCTTCCACGGCGCCGCGAGCGTCCCGAGGGGCTCGAGGTCGCGCTTGCCCGCGCCCAGCACGGTGAAGAATCCCTGCGGCCCTTCCAGCGCGTGCTCGGAGGCGGTCCAGCCCTCGCGCGCCATCAGCGCCGACAGCACGCCGCTCCGCGCCGCGTGGCCGGCGTGGAAGGGCTTGGTCATCGTGCCGAAGTTCTCCTTCAGCCCCGAGGACTGCGAGGCGGCCACCGCGAGGGCGTGACGCGTCTGGGCGCCGTCGAGGCCGAGGAGCCGCGCCGCCGCCGCCGCGGCGCCCAGGGTGCCGAGCGTACAGGTGGCGTGCCAGCCGTGCGCGTAGTGGGCCGGGTTGATGACCTCGGCCAGCGTGGTCTCGACCTCGAAGCCCACCAGGAAGGCGTGCAGCACCGCGCGGCCGTCGGCCAGCGCCAGCTCGCCCGCGGCCAGCGCCGCCGCCAGCACCGGCGCCGAGGGATGGCCCATCAGAGCGAAGTTGGTGTCGTCGAAATCGAGCGCGTGGGCCGCGGTGCCGTTGCAGAGGGCGGCCCACACCGCGCCGGTCCGGCGGCCCGTGCCCACCACGGTGGCCAGCGAAGCGCCGCCCTCCGCCCGGGCTACCTGCTGCAGGATCCGGGCGGCCGGCTCGACGGAGCCGGCCAGCATCACGCCGAGGCAGTCGAGGATCGCGCGGCGGGCGGCGTCGAGGGCGGTTTCCGGGCAGTCCTCGTACCGGCTCTTGGTGACGAACTCGGCGACCAGCGCGGTGGCGTTCATGGGCGGGAGCCTACCACAGCCCCCGGGCCCGTCACACACCTCGCCTGGCATGGCCCGGACGGGACGCGTATGATCGAGCCTCGACCATGCCCCGGCTTGCCTGGTCTCTCGCAGTCGCGCTCCTCCTCCTGGCTGCCGGTCCCGTCCAGGCGCAGCTCTTCCTCGCGTCCCGCCCGGACCCCCCGTTCACGGTGGGGCCCCTGATGGTGAGCGCCACCGTGCGCGAGGAGGCGGGGCCGGTGCCGGTGGTGGTGACGTGGAGCCTCGTGCTCCCGCCCGATCGGCAGGCCGCCGACGTGGCGCAGGACATCTACCTGCTCTGGCCGGGCGAGATCCGCAACGACGCGCCCACCCAG
>DATFGS010000173.1:0-3086 GCA_035249225.1 Candidatus Methylomirabilota bacterium
TCGATGCCGACCTGCTTCAGCTCGTTGATGACGAACGAAGCCATGTCCACGTAGATCGCGATGGCCCGGGTGGCCATCTCCACGCGGAGCGGATTCTGGGACGTGATGCCCGCCTCGCCCAGGAGCTTCCGGGCGCGCGCCTTCATGTCCTCGGCCTTGCCATAGCCCGGCAAGGCCACCAGGTCCTTCTCGAGCAGCCCCCATACCCCGTACGGCTTCGGCTGCATCGAGGCGCCCGGCACCGCGCCGCCCTGATGCACGGCCTGGATGAGCGCGCGGCGGTCGACCGCGTAGCTGACCGCCTGCCGCACCTTCATGTTGTCGAAGGGCGCCTTCTTCGTGTTCATGATGATGTTATCGCTCACCGCCTGGGCGACCGGCGTGATCACGAGCTGCGGAACGGCCTTCTTAAGCTGCTCGGCCGCGGTCTTGGTGGTCTCACCCGGGAACGAGACGTCGAGCTGTCCCGATTGCAGCGCCGCGATGCGGGTACCGCGCTCCTTGATGATCACGTAGCGGAGACTATCGAGATAGGGACGTCCCTTCATGAAGTAGTCCGGGTTCTTCACGTAGTCGACGAACTCGCCCTTGCGCCATTCCTTCACCTTGAAGGGGCCCGTGCCAATGCAGCCCGTACGATACGTGGCGGGATTGACGTGGGCCGCGTAGATGGGCGTGTAGCCGGAGGCGAGCATGTTCAGCAGGCCCGGCTGCGGCCGCTTGAGCCGGAAGACCACCGTGTGGGGATCCGCCGCTTCGACCGCCTCGAGGTTCGCGTACCAGTCCTTGCGGGGATTGATCCGGAGCTTCGCGGTGGCCTCGGGGGCCTCGCGGAGCATGTCGAAGGTGAACTTCACGTCCTTCGACGTGAACGCTTGGCCGTCGTGCCACTTGACGTTCTTCCGGAGGAAGAACACCAGGTTGCGGTAGTTGTCCTGCCACGACCATTTCTCGGCGAGCTCGCCCACGATGTTCTCCGGGGTCTCGGGCCGCTTCAACTGGTCGAAGACCACCAGGTTGTTGAAGCACGGCATCGACGGGAACGAGGTGGAGATCGTCGAGGATTCGTGGACCGCGAAGCCCGGCGACAGGTCCTCCCGGAGCATGATGTTCAGATGCCCGCCGGACTTCGGCGTTTGCGCCGTGACGACGCCCGCGCCGAAGACCAGCAGGAACAGAACGAGGACCAGGAGTGTGTAGCGGGAACGCGTCATTGTGTCCCTCCCATTCGCGAGAACGCAGGGGCGGTCGCGGGCGAAGCCGGAGTCGGAAAGTATTGAAGAATATACGACAATGCTCCGGCTCCGACAACTGCTACCGCCCCGGCGCCGCGGGTCGCTCCCGCGTGACCCGGCGGCCCCGAGGGCGTTGGCCGGGACCTAGAGCTCGGCCGGTGGCTCCCGGAGGCCGCTCCGCACCTCGCGCCGCGTGAGGAGCTCCTCGAGCGCGATCGTGCGCGCGCCACCGCGGCGCCGGAGCTCGGGCCGCGCCAGGATCGGGCGCTGGCGGATGCGCGAGGCCAGTCCGTTCCGGACCGCGCGATCGGCGTAGAGGCTCCGCAGCGCGAGGCACATGAGCGGCCGGCCGCGGTTGTACCCGAAGCGGTGCTTGTACTCGTCGGCGGTCAACCCGTGGCTGCGCAGATGGGTATTCGTGAGCTGGCGGAACACACCGCCGCAGACCAGGCAGTGGATCGAGTCTTGCTGCACGGCTTGCCGCGGATCGGCGCGCAGCCCACTCAGCGTGCGGCGACTCCCGGTGGAGCCCACGAGGGCCCCCGCGCGCTCGACCCCCGCGGCCGCCCGCACTCGATCGCCGTAGGCCACCGCTGCGCCATTCTTGATCGGGAAGGATCGGAGCGGGCTGTAGGGCGGCGTACCGTTCACGGGCATGTCGGGCCTCCTTCGCCTCGAGAGGAACAGCGGCGACCGGATGAAACGTGCCCGTACACGTCGCAAACCAAATGCCATTGAAAACGACCATTAATTCAACAGCTTGTCCGATTAAGGTATTGGGGATCGGTGATCGACTGGTAAGAATCTTACCAGTGACTTGACCAGTAAGGGCTTCTAGCGTAATCCTTACCGCGCGATGGATCCCTGGAGCGAGCTCCTGGGTCAGAGCGCCGCGATGGAGGCCTTGCGGGAGACCGTCCGGCGGCTTCCGGGCCGCCAGCACCCCGGCCGGCGGCTCCCCTCGATCCTGCTCCAGGGTGACACCGGGACCGGCAAGGGTCTGGTCGCGCGGCTCATCCACAGCCTGGGCCCGCGCGCCCGGGGCGAGTTCGTCGACGTGAACTGCGGGGCAATCCCCGAGACGCTGCTCGAGTCGGAGCTGTTCGGCTTCGAGCGCGGCGCGTTCACCGACGCCCGGAAGGCCAAGCCCGGCCTCTTCCAGACCGCGCACCACGGCACCATCTTCCTGGACGAGATCGGGGCGACTCCCGAGCCGCTGCAGGCGAAGCTGCTGACCGTCATCGAGGAGCGCGTGGTGCGGCGGCTCGGCAGCACCCACCCCGAGCCCGCGGACGCCTGGATCATCAGCGCCACGAACACGGATCTGCTGGCGAGTGTCCGCGAGCGGCGGTTCCGGGAAGACCTCTACCATCGCCTCGCGGTCCTGACCCTGCGCCTGCCGCTGCTCCGGGAGCGCGGTCAGGACATCCTGCTCCTCGCCGAGCACTTCCTCGCCCGCGCCTGCGCCGACTACGGCCTGCCGGTGAAGACCCTGACCGCGGCGGCGCGCGATCGGCTGATGGCGTACCCGTGGCCGGGCAATGTGCGCGAGCTATCGAACGTGATCGAGCGGGTCGCCCTCCTCACCGAGGAGAACGCGATCAGGGCCGAGCACCTGGGGCTCGAGAGCCCGCCGACGGGATCCGCGGCGGCGGGCGCGGGGGGCGCCCCGTCCCCGCCGCCGGTCTCGTTCGGGGACGCGATGCGCGCGCACCTGCGGGTCACCCTCGATCAGACCGGGTGGAACATCTCGCGCACCGCCTCGATCCTGCACATCTCCCGCAACACGGTCCGCGCCCGCATCGAGAAGCTGGGGCTGCGTGAAGGCGCCGCCGCCGCAGTCAGGCGCGA
>DATFGS010000174.1:0-1984 GCA_035249225.1 Candidatus Methylomirabilota bacterium
CGGCCGTCAACGCTCGCGCGCTCACGCCAGCGCGGGCCGGCGGCGATGCCACGCGGTCGCGCGCTCGTAGGCGTCGCCCAGCCGCAGCAGCGTCGCCTCCTCGAAGGGGCGCCCCACGAGCTGCATCGCGAGCGGGCGCCCGTCGGCGGCCGCCCCGCACGGCACCGACAGCGCGGGCACGCCGAGCGCGTTGAACGGGCGGGTGAGCCGCGAGAAGCGCCCCATGCGGGCGACCACGTCGGCGGACGCGCCCGCCTTGGCGTCGACCAGCGCGGGTGCGGGCTCCGGGATGGTGGGCGTGACCAGCACGTCGACGCGCGAGAAGACCGCCTCGATGAACTCGCGCGTGTACCGCGCGCGGAGCCGCTGGCCCTGCAGGTACTCGTAGGCGCTCACGGTGAGGCCGGGGGTCAGCCGGTCCCGCACCACGGGCTGCAGCTCGCCCGGCCGCTCCTTGAGCAGGCGCGAGTGGATCGTCGCGCTCTCCGCGCGCACCATCACGTTGCTGCACGCCTTCACCATCGGCCCGGGGTCCGGCACCGCCACCGGCTCGACCGCCGCGCCCAGCTCGCGCAGCACGGCCATCGCCTCCGCGAGCGCGCCCGACACCGTCGCGTCGATCTCCTGGGTGTAGAAGCCGCCCGCCACGCCCACCCGGAGCCCCTGCACGCCGCCGTCGAGGGCGGCCACGTAGTCCGGCACCGCGCGGCGGCTCGACGTCGCGTCGAGCGGATCGTGGCCCGCGATCAGCCCGAGCATGAGGGCGGCGTCGCGGGTGGTCCGGGTGAGCGGCCCCACGTGATCGTAGGACCACGACAGCGGCATGACGCCCGCGCGGCTCACCCGGCCGTAGGTGGCCTTGAGCCCCACCACCCCGCAGCAGGCGGCGGGCAGGCGGATCGAGCCGCCGGTGTCGGTGCCGAGCGCGCCCGCGGCCAGCGCCGCCGCCACCGACGCGCCCGAGCCGCTGCTCGAGCCGCCCGAGACGTGACCGAGCCGCCACGGATTCTGCACGTCGCCGTGGTGCGCGTTGTCGCCGAAGGGCCCCAGCGCGAGCTCGGTCATGTTGAGCTTGCCGAGCGTGATCGCGCCGGCCGCGACCAGCCGCGCCACCGCGGTGGCCGGCGGCGCGCCCACGAAGTAGTCGGCGGTGCGGGTGCCGCAGGAGGTGGGCAGCCCCGGGATCAGGCAGAGATCCTTGTGGGCGAGCGGCACGCCGTGGAGCGGGCCGCGCCAGGCGCCCGCGGTGGCCTCGCGCTCGAGCGTCCGCGCGGCGGCCAGCGCGCCGTCGGTGTCCACCGTGATGAACGCGCGCAGGGTGGCGTCGAGCTTCGCGATGCGGTCGAGATAGGCGCGCGTCAGCTCGACCGGCGAGAGCCGCCGGCTCCGCACCGCCGCGGCCAGCTCGGTGATGGGCGAGAAGAGCAGGTCGTCCATGATCACATCCCCAGGTAGGCACGCTGCACGTGCTCGTTGTCGAGGAGGTCGCGCCCCGCGCCCGAGAGCACCACCCGCCCGTTCTCGAGCACGTAGCCGCGGCCGGCCAGGGCCAGGGCCTGGCGCGTGTTCTGTTCCACCAGCAGCACGGTGGTGCCCGCGCGGTTGATCTCGGCCACGATGGCGAAGATCTCCTGCACGATCTTGGGCGCGAGCCCGAGCGACGGCTCGTCCAGCATCAGGAGGCGCGGACGCGCCATGAGGGCCCGGCCGATGGCCAGCATCTGCTGCTGGCCCCCCGACATGGTCCCGGCGGCCTGGCGGCGCCGGTCGGCCAGGATCGGGAAGAGGCCGAGCACGCGCTCCAGGCTCTCGCGCCGGTGCGGACGCGCCGCGCGCGCGTAGGACCCGAGCTCGAGATTCTCGAGCACGGTGAGGCTCGGGAAGATCTTGCGGCCCTCCGGCACCTGGACCACCCCGTGCCCCACCACCGCGTGGGTGGGCAGCCGGTCGAGCCGCAGGCCGTCGAGCCGGATCTCCCCCGCCC
>DATFGS010000175.1:0-3032 GCA_035249225.1 Candidatus Methylomirabilota bacterium
GAGCGCGCACTCATCCAGCGATGCATCGCCGGAGACGCCGCCGCATTCGAGCCCCTGGTCGAGAAGTACCGTCAGCGGGTGTGGCGCCTGGCCTACCAGGTGCTGCACGACCGCGAGGAGGCGTGGGACGTGGCTCAGGAGGCCTTCGTGCGGGCGTTTCACTCGCTGTCGACATTCCGCGGGCAGTCGGCGTTCTACACCTGGCTCTTCCGCATCACCGTCAACGTGGCGACCGATCGGCACCGGCAGCGCGGCGCCCAGGCGCGCGCCTTCGGCCCGGAGCGGGTGACCGAGGAGGAATGGACCCGCAGCACGCCCGATCCGGGCCTCGGGCCGGACCAGGAAGCGACGCGGGCGGAGCAGCGCGAGCGCATCCGCCGGGCCCTCGATGCCTTGCCGCCCAAGGCCCGAACCATTATCATGCTCAGTGACGTGGAAGGCCTCTCCTACCGCGAGATCGCCGAGGTACTGAACTGCCCCATCGGGACCGTGATGTCCCGGCTGCATAACGCCCGGAAGCGGCTCAAGAGCCTGCTGGGGCCGATGTTCGCCTTGATCGTCTGCCTCGGCCTCAGCCTGGCCGCGGTGATCCCGGCCCACGCCCAGCAGATCATCCGCTTCGGGATCCGCATCATGGAGGCCTCCAGCCCCCGGGCGGCCGAGGGGCAGGGGGCGCTCAAGAACCCGGCGCCTCCCGCGCCCGAGGCGGAGACCGACGAGCGGATGAAGCGGATCCTGCCCCGGCTGCGGACGCTCTTCCGCTACACCGACTACACCACGCTCGACCGCCAGCGGGTCGAGGGGCCGCTGGGCACCCAGCAGCGGTTCGCGGTGCCGGGAGAGCGGTGGCTCGAGGTCACGCCCGATCAGCTGCAGGGCGACCACGTGCGCATGCGGGTGCGCCTCCTGCGCGGCGTCCATCCGGAGGTGAACGCGGCGATCCAGGCCGCCCCGGGTGCCCCCGCGGTGCTCGGCGGCCCGCCCTACGGCAGCGGCGTGCTGATCATCATCCTCTGGGCCAATCCCAACCCCGCGCCCTAGACCCCGCGTGAGCGAGCAGCGCTACCGGCAGGAACGAGCCCGCATCGAGCAGGGCCACGTCAAGTACCGCGAGAAGCTCCGGGACGAGGGCAAGCTCTTCGTCCGCGACCGCCTGAAGCTCCTCCTGGATCCCGGGACCGAGTTCCAGGAGGACTTCCTCTTCGCCCGCAACCAGGAGGCGGACACCCCCGCCGACGGCGTCGTCACCGGGGTGGGGATGGTCGGCGGCCGCACGGTGTGCGTCATGGCCAACGACTACACGGTGAAGGCGGGCTCGTGGGGCGAGAAGACCATCCAGAAGATCGTGCGCATCCAGGAGCGCGCCCAGCGCCTGCAGGTGCCGCTGATCTACCTGGTGGACGCGGCGGGCGGCCGCATCTCGGAGCAGATCAAGATCTTCCCGGGCCGCTACCACGCCGGCCGCATCTTCTACAACGAGGTCCAGCTCTCCGGGGTGGTGCCGCAGGTCTGCGTGCTCTTCGGCCCGTCTCCGGCCGGCTCCGCCTACCTGCCCGCGCTCACCGACTGCGTGATCATGGTGGACGGCAAGGCCAGCCTCTACGTGGGGTCGCCCCGGATGGTCGAGATGGCCATCGGGGAGAAGACGACCCTCGAGGATCTGGGCGGGGCCCGGATGCACTGCACGGTGTCCGGATGCGGCGACGTGCTCGCCGCGTCCGACGAGGAGGCCATCGAGCTCTGCCGGCGGTACCTCTCCTACCTGCCCGGCTCGTTCCGCGAGCGCCCCGCGCCGGCGGAGGCGATCGGCCCGAAGCCGGGGCGCTCGATCGAGGAGATCGTCCCCTACGACCAGCGCAAGTGGTTCGACGTGTACGAGGTGATCGACCGCGTGGTCGACGCGGGCTCCTTCTTCGAGATCAAGCGGCTCTTCGCGCCGGAGATCGTGGTGGGCTTCGCGCGCCTCGGGGGCCGCGCGGTGGGCCTCGTGGCCAACCAGCCCAAGGTCAAGGGCGGGGTGCTGATGGTGGATTCCTCGGACAAGGCGGCGCGGTTCATCGCGCTCTGCAACGCCTTCAACGTCCCGCTCGTGTACCTGGCCGACGTGCCGGGCTTCATGGTGGGCACGAAGGTGGAGCGCGCGGGAATCATCCGCCACGGCGCCAAGATGGTCTTCGCCACCTCGCAGGCCACCGTGCCCAAGATCTGCGTGGTCCTGCGCAAGTGCTACGGCGCGGGGCTCTACGCCATGTGCGGCCCGGCCTTCGAGCCCGACGCGGCCCTCTCGCTGCCGCAGGGGCAGGTCGCCATCATGGGGCCCGAGCCCGCGGTCAACGCGGTCTACTTCAACAAGATCATGGAGCTGCCCGAGGCGGAGCGGCCGGCCTACGTCCAGCAGAAGCGCGACGAGTACGCGCGGGACGTGGACATCTACAAGCTCGCCTCCGAGATGCTGGTGGACGGCATCGTGGGCGGCTCCGAGCTGCGCGACGAGCTGATCAAGCGCCTGGGGTTCGCCCAGTCCAAGCAGCTCGAGTTTCCTCCCCGGCGCAATCCGGTCCAGCCAGTCTGAGCGGCGTGTCCTCCGCGGCCCACGCATGGGCTCGCTGATCCTGGCGCTCCGCTTCCTCACCGTGATTCCGGTGCCCGGCCCGGAGTCGGCGGGCCCATCGGCGCTGGGCCGCGCGGCCTGGTGGTTCCCCGTGGTCGGGCTGATCCTGGGGGGCGCGCTGGCGCTCGCCGCGCTCGTGGTGGACGCCCTGTTCCCGCCGCTGGTCGCGGCGGCGCTCCTCCTGGCGGGGTGGAAGGTGGCGACCGGGGGCATCCATCTCGACGGGCTCGCGGATGTCCTGGACGGGCTCGCGGGCCGCGACGCCGCGCACCGGCTCGCCATCATGCGGGACAGCCGCATCGGCGTCTTCGGCGCGACCGGGCTCGTCCTGCTCTGCCTGCTCGCGGTCGCCGCGCTCGCCGCGCTCTCGACGTCCCTCCGCCTCCGCGTCCTGCTGCTGGCGCCCGTGATCGGCCGCGTG
>DATFGS010000176.1:0-5028 GCA_035249225.1 Candidatus Methylomirabilota bacterium
CCGAAGCCGACGGCGAGCGCGTGGTGCTGGTCTTCGACGAGACCGAATCTCTCGGGTCGGTGCTCGCCCTCGCCCGCGATCTGCGCGAACAGGGCAAGCAGGTGCTGCTCGAGGCGCGGGCCAAGCGCCTCGGCAAGCAGCTGCAGGATCTCGAGGCCCGCGGCTACCGGAAGATCGGCGTGCTGGGCGCGGGCGGCGCGGTGGAGTGGCGCGAGCCCCGGGCGGGCGAGGCGGGGGAGACGGGCGCGTGACCGAGAGCCTTGGCGGCTGGCGGCGGACCCACAGCTGCGGCGCCCTGCGGAGCGAGCACGTGGGGCAGACGGTCACCCTGATGGGCTGGGCGTATCGCCGCCGGGACCACGGCGGCCTGCTCTTCATCGATCTCCGCGACCGGGAAGGCCTGACCCAGTGCGTGTTCAACCCCGGCGGCGGCGGAGGCGCGCACGCCAAGGCGGAGGGGGTGCGCACCGAGTTCGTGCTCGCGGTGCGGGGGCTCGTGGGAGCGCGGCCGCCCGGGACCGAGAACCCGAGGCTGGCCACCGGGGGCGTCGAGGTCCAGGTCTCCGAGGTGCGCATCCTGAACGAGTCGCGCCCGCTGCCGTTCCAGCTCGACGACGACGCGGAGATCGACGAGACGCTGCGGCTGAAGTACCGGTACCTCGACATGCGGCGACCGCACGTCCTGCGCGCCTTCCAGATCCGCGACCAGATCTGTCGGGCCGCGCGCGACTTCCTCCACCGCGAGGCGTTCCTCGAGGTGGAGACCCCGTTCCTGACCCGCTCGACCCCGGAGGGCGCGCGCGACTTCCTGGTGCCGAGCCGGCTCCAGCCCGGGAGCTTCTACGCGCTGCCCCAGTCCCCGCAGCTCTTCAAGCAGCTGCTGATGGTGGCGGGCTTCGAGCGCTACTTCCAGATCGTGCGTTGCTTCCGCGACGAGGACCTCCGGAAGGACCGCCAGCCCGAGTTCACCCAGATCGACATCGAGACGTCGTTCCTCGACCGCGACGACTTCCTGCCGATCATCGAGGGCCTCGTCGCCGAGATGTGGCGGCGCCTGAAGGGCGTCGAGCTCGAGCGGCCGTTCCCGCGCATCCCTTACGACGAGGCGATCGCGCGCTACGGCTCCGACAAGCCCGACCTGCGCTTCGGCCTCCCGCTGCAGGACTGCTCGTCCCTGTTCGCGAACGGGGAGTTCCAGGCCTTCGCCCAGACGGTGGCCGCGGGGGGCGCGGTGAAGGGGCTTCGCGTGCCCGGGGCGGGAGGCATGAGCCGCAAGGAGCTCGACGATCTCACGGTGGAGGCCAAGCAGGCCGGCGCGAAGGGGCTGGTGTGGATCAAGGTGAACCCGGACGGGCTGCAGTCTCCGGTGGCCAAGTTCATCCAGGGCATCCAGGCGGGGCTCGTCGAGACGCTGGGCGGGGTCGCGGGTGATCTGCTGCTGCTCGTGGCCGATACGCCCGCGGTCGTGGCGACCGTGCTGGGGCGCCTGCGGGTGGATCTCGCGCGCCGATTCAACCTGATCCCGACCGATCGCGACGTCTTCGCGTGGGTGATCGACTTTCCGCTCGTGGAGTGGAACGCCGACGAGAAACGATGGGACGCGGTCCACCATCCGTTCACCGCGCCCCGCGACGAGGACCTCCCGCTGCTCGAGTCCGACCCGGGACGCGCCCGCGCCAAGGCCTACGATCTCGTGCTGAACGGGCAGGAAGCGGCGGGCGGGTCCATCCGCATCCACCAGCCCGCGGTCCAGGAGCTCATGTTCGGCCTGATCGGCATCTCCAAGGAGGACGCCCGGGCGCGCTTCGGCTTCCTCCTGGAGGCGCTCGAGTTCGGCGCGCCGCCCATGGGCGGGATCGCCTTCGGCCTCGACCGGCTCGCCGCCAACATGGCCGGGCAGGAGTCCATCCGGGAGGTCATCGCCTTCCCCAAGACCCAGAAGGGGACGTGCCCGCTCACCGACGCGCCCGCTCCGGTGGACGCCAAGCAGCTCCGCGAGCTCGGGATCCGCCTCGTGGAAGGGCTCGGATCCGCGTGATATGCTCCCGGGGAGAGGAATGAGCCTTCGTTGACTGAAGCCACCGGCGTCACCCGGCGGATCGTCCTGCCTCCGGATCTCAATCACCTCGCCCTTCTCGGCCGCCACGACGAGCACCTGCGCCAGCTCGAAGCCCAGTACGACGTCCGCATCACCGCGCGCGGCCACGACGTGACGGTTCGGGGGGAAGAACGGCAAGTCCTCGAGGCGGAGCGCGTCATCCGCGAGCTGGTGGCCATGCTCCGGGAGCGGCCCTCGCTCGGCGCGGCCGACATCCGCTCGGCCCTCCGCATCACGGGAGGCGAGCCGGGCGCGGACGTCAAGTCGGTGATGGCCGACGCCATCTCGGTGCCCTCGCGGCGCCGCTTCGTCACCCCGAAGACCGCCAACCAGAAGCGCTACCTGGAGGCGGTGCGCGGGCACGACCTGGTCATCGCGATCGGCCCCGCAGGCACCGGGAAGTCGTACCTCGCGGTGGCGATGGCGGTCTCCGCCCTGCTGAAGCGCGAGGTCGCGCGCATCGTGCTGACCCGGCCGGCGGTGGAGGCGGGGGAGCGCCTGGGCTTCCTCCCCGGCGACCTCGTGGAGAAGGTGCATCCCTATCTCCGCCCGCTCTACGACGCGCTCTACGACATGCTCGAGCCCGAGAAGGTGAGCGCGCTCTCCGAGAAGGGCGCCATCGAGATCGCGCCGCTGGCCTACATGCGCGGGCGCACCCTCAACGACGCCTTCATCATCCTCGACGAGGCCCAGAACACGACCTCCGAGCAGATGAAGATGTTCCTGACCCGGCTCGGCTTCAACTCCAAGATGGTGGTCACCGGGGACATCACCCAGGTCGACCTGCCCGCGAGCCGGCCGTCGGGCCTGATCGAGGTGCAGACGGTGCTGCAGGGCATCGACGGCATCCGCTTCATCTACTTCGACGACCGCGACGTCGTGCGCCACGACCTCGTCTCCTCCATCGTGCGCGCCTACGATCGGGTCCAGAAGCCGTCGTCGCGCGGGGCGGGCTGAGGTCGGGCCCGCCCGTGCCGATCGCGGTCTCCAACCTGCAGCGGAAGACCCGCGTCTCGCCGGAGCGCCTGCGCACGGTGGCCCGCCGCGCGCTCGTCGCGCTCGGCCGCGGCGACCGTGAGGTCCACGTCACGGTGGTGGACGACCGGCGGATCCGCGCCCTCAACACGCGCTACCTCGGCATTCGCCGGGCCACCGACGTGCTCGCCTTCGACCTGGCCGGGCCCGGGCCGGGCCGGCTCTGGGGCGAGGTGATCGTGTCGGTGGAGACCGCGGCGCGCCAGGCGCGGCGGCTCGGGGTGCCCCTGGCCGCGGAGCTCGACCTGCTCGTCGTGCACGGGCTCCTCCACCTGGCGGGCTACGACGATCACGAGCCCCGCCGCGCCCGCCGGATGCACACGCGCGCGCGCGAGATCCTGTCCGGCCCGCCCCGCTCCCGATCGCCGCGCTCGGTCCCCGCGCGGCTCTGGGCCGGGCTGCTCGAGGCCTGATGGCGCCGGCGCACCGGGCCGGGTTCGTGGCCCTCGTCGGGCGGCCCAACGTGGGCAAGTCCACGCTGCTCAACCGCCTGGTCGGCGAGAAGATGGCGATCGTCTCCCCGCGTCCCCAGACGACCCGCACCCGCATCACCGGGATCCGCCACCTGCCCGGCGCCCAGATCATCTTCGTGGACACGCCGGGGCTGCACGCGGGGGCGGGGCGCCTCGGCCAGCTCATGTCGAAGACGGCGGACCGCGCGGTGGAGGACGTGGATCTCGCCTGCTTCGTGGCGGAGGCGACCGAGGATCCCGCGCGTCTCGACCGCGACGCGCTCGACCGGCTCAAGGCCTGCCGCGCGCCGGTCTACTGCTGCCTCAACAAGACCGACCTGGTGAGCCCGAAGGCGCGCCTGCTCCCGCTGATCGCGGCCTACCGGGTGGCCTACCCGTTCGCGGAGATCGTGCCCCTCTCCGCCGAGCGCGGCGAGCACTGCGACCGCCTGCTCGACCTGATCGTGGCCGCCCTGCCCGAGCGCCCGGCCTACTTCCCGCCGGACGCGCTCACCGACCAGCCGGAGACGTTCTGGGTGGCGGAGGCGATCCGGGAGAAGATCTTCCGCCTCACCCACCAGGAGGTGCCGTACGCCTGCGCGGTGCGGGTGGAGGAGCTGACCGAGCGCCACCGCCCCGAGTGCCTCTACATCCGCGCGATCATCTTCGTGGAGCGGGAGTCCCAGCGGGGGATCGTGATCGGCAAGGGCGCGGCGATGCTCAAGCGCATCGGGGCCGCGGCCCGGACCGATCTCGAGCGCTTCTTCGGCATCAAGGTCTACCTGGACCTGACCGTGCGCGTGCGCTCGGACTGGCGAAAGGACGACAAGGCGCTCCGCGAGTTCGGCTTCCTCCTGACGTCCTGACATGGCGCTCCACAAGACGCGCGCGGTGGTGATCGGGCGGCGCGCCTTCGGGGAGAGCGACCGCCTCGTGGATTTCTACACCCGCGAGTACGGCAAGGTGCGGGGCATCGCCCGCGCGGCCCGCCGGCCCCGGTCGCGCTTCGGGAGCGCGCTCGAGCTGTTCACCCTCGGCGAGATGGTGTTCTTCGACGGCGGGCGCAGCGAGCTGGTCCAGGTGGACCACTTCGACATCGTGCGGCCGTTCGTAAAGGTGCGGGAGCATCTCGAGCGTCTCGGCCAGGGCGCGTGGGCGGTGGAGATGGTCGCGCGCCTCTCGGCCGACCGCGATCCCCACCCGGCCCTCTTCGCCCTGCTGGTGCGGGCGCTCGCCGCGCTTGAGCTCACCCGCCGCCCGGCACGGGTTTCGATATGCTTTGGCCTCCGGGCGGTGGACCTGCTCGGACATCGCCCGCGGCTGGACCGCTGCGTGGCCTGCGGGCGGCCCGCCCCGTTCCCGGACGCGGCCCTCGACGTGACCGCGGGTGGGCTCGTCTGCGCCGGCTGTCGGCCGGGGGCCGACGCGATGCCGCTCTCGGGC
>DATFGS010000177.1:0-4575 GCA_035249225.1 Candidatus Methylomirabilota bacterium
GTCGCCGGACAGGCGCATGACCACGAAGACCACGGTGGACACGAGCCAGAGCGCGATGAGGGCGCGGAAGAGGCGGTGGGCGAGAAACGGGGCGAATCCGCGCATGACTGACTCCCTCCGCCCCTCCTCCCCTCTCCCCGACGGGGAGAGGGGGAGGCCGAGGGGCCGAGGTGGCGACGGCTACGCGCGACGAAGCTTCAGGTTGAAGCGACGGACCTCGAACTGCTGGTTCGGGTTCGGCGTGAAGTCCACGTACTTCTGCAGGCCGTAGTCCTCGTACGGCTGGATGACCGGCAGCCAGGGCAGGTTCTCGAGGAAGATCTTGGTCATCTCCTTGTAGGCCCCCGCCCGGAACTTCTCGTCCACGCTGAACCGGGCCGCGTTGCCCAGCTCGTCGAACTTGGCGTCGCGCCAGTAGTCCTGCGGCCCGCCGGGGCCGAGCAGGCGCCACATCATGCCGTCCGGGTCCCCGAGAGTGGACGTCGGGTCAGACCAGAACACGCCCTTGAAGCTCTTCTCGCGGTTCTTCTGGGCGCGTACCGAGTACTCGATGACCTCGACCTTCACGTTGACCCCGACGTCCTTCCACATGGCCGCGATGGCTTCCGCCATCGCCTTGTCCTGCGCCACGTAGGCCACCGTGGTTTCGATGAAGACCTCCTCGTTCTTGTAGCCCGCCTTCTTGAGCCGCTCCCTCGCCTCGGCCGGGTTGTAGGCCAGACCGGGCAGGCTCGCGTCGAAGTGGTTGTCGCCCTTCGCGATGGGCTGGCTCGGGACGATGCCGCGGCCGCGCCAGAGCTCCTTCACGATGGCCTCGCGATCGATCGCGAGGGACAGCGCCTGCTTCACGAGGGGATTGTCGAGCGGAGGCCGCTTGCTGTTCACCGCGAGCACGTAGAGGCCCGCATAGAGCGCGCCCGCCACCCGCGTGGAGGCGTTGCCGGCCACCCGCTCGCCCTGGTCGGGCGGGAGCTGGGTGATGACGTCCACCTCGCCCTTGAGGAGCGCCGCGATGCGGGGCGCGGTCTCCGGGATCGGCCGCATGGTCCAGCGGTCCACCTCGATCTTGCCGCCCCAGTAGTCGGGATTGGCCTCGAGCACCGCCTTGTCGTCCTTGACCCAGGAGCCGAAGCGCACCGGACCCGTGCCGACCGGCTTGGCGTTGAACGTGTCGTTGCCGACCGACTCGAGATACTTCTTCGGCACGATCTGGCCGCCGTAGAAGGCCAGCCGCGCGGGCAGCAACGGATCCGGCTTCTTGGTGGTGATCACGAGCGTGAAGGGATCCGGCGCCTCCACCTTCTCGATCGTGGCGAGCGCGGTGGCCACCATGGTCTTGGCCGCCGGGTCGTAGGTCCGCTCGATGCTGAACTTGGCGTCGGCGGACGTGAACGCGTCGCCGTTGTGGAACTTGACGCCCTGGCGCAGCTTGAAGCGCCACGTGGTCTGGTTATCGAGCTTCCACTCGCTGGCGAGCCCCGGGTAGAGCTTGCCGTCCGGGTGCCGGCTCGTCAGGTTATCGAACAGGTTGAAGGACACCCGGATGTCGTTCGACGAGGTGCTGAAGTGCGGGTCGAACTTGGAGACGTCGCCCGACTGGGCGGTCACCAGATCCTTCTTCTGGGTGGTCTGGGCCGCGGCGGGTCCGCCCGCGGTCAGCGGCACCGTGGCGGCGGCGCCGAGGGCGGCCGCTCCCTTGAGCAGGTCACGTCGGGTCAATTCCATAGTGGTGGTTCCTCCTCGGGTTCGAGCTGGCGTCAGAACTCCGTCTGGATACCGCGGCGGGCGACGGAGACCGCTCGCGGTGCGTCATTTATAGGGGTTTCGCCTCACCCTGTCAAGCCGGGCCGCGGGTGGCGAACCCATGCCAAGCATGACAGAATCCAGCGCCATGACCCCTACCGCGGACATCGTCATCATCGGCGGCGGCGCGAACGGCACGAGCACCGCGTTTCACCTGGCCAGCATGGGCGCCAAGAACATCCGGCTGCTGGAGCGCCGCCACCTGGCGGCCGGCGCCACCGGCAAGTCCGGCGCCCTCGTGCGCATGCACTACACCAACGAGCACGAGTCGCGCCTCGCCATCGAGAGCCTGAAGATCTTCCGCGACTTCGCCTCCGTCGTGGGGGGCGATTGCGGCTTCGAGGCGCCGGGTTTCCTCCAGATCGTGGCCCCCGGCTACGAGGCCGCCCTGCGCCGCAACGTGGCTCGTCAACATCGACTCGGCGTGGACACCAAGGAGGTCTCGCGCGACGACATCCGCCGGCTCTTTCCCGAGTGCCGCGTGGACGACATCGGCGCCGCCGCCTGGGAGCCCGGCTCCGGCTACGCCGATCCGAGCGCGACCGCGTTCGCCTTCGCGGCCGCCGCGCAGCGCCTGGGCGTCACCGTCGAGACGGGCTGCCACGTCACCCGGATCCTGACCGAGCGCGGCCGCGTCCGCGGCGTCGAGACCGCGGGCGGGCGCGTGGAGGCGCCGGTGGTCGTGTTGGTGCCCGGCGCCTGGGGCCAGCCGCTGCTCGATCCGCTCGGCCTCGACTACGGGCTCCAGCCCTTCCGCATCCAGGTCTCGCTCTTCCGCTGGCCGCCCGCGCTGACCCGCCGGCACCCGGTGATCATCGACGCGGGCCAGAAGGCGTGGATCCGCCCGGTGGCGGGCAACCTGACCCTGATCGGGGTCGAGCTGGGCGCGGCCTTCGGCGGCGACCCGGACAAGCTGCACGAGGGCGTGGACGAGGGCTTCGTCGCGCTCTGCCGCGAGCGGCTCACCCACCGGCTCCCGCTCTTCGCCGAGTCCACGATGCGCGGCGGCTGGGCCGGCATGATCATGATGAGCCCCGACGGGCGCCCGATCATCGACCAGATCCCGTCGATCCCCGGCCTCTACGTGATGCTGGGCGACTCCGGCACGTCCTTCAAGACCTCGCCCGCCATCGGCAAGTGCCTCGCTGAATGGATCCTCGAGGGCAAGCCGCGCACCGTCGACCTCACCCCGTTCCGGGCCGCCCGCTTCGCCGAGGGCCGCCCCTGGGTGGACGACGACAACTACGGCCGGGAGCGCCTGACCATCTCCCGCTAGCCCCGCCTCATCGGGGGCGGATCCGCACCAGCGGCAGCGGGCCCTCGAGCTCGCCCTTCATCATGGGGTGCTGGTTGCCGCCGACGGACCGCGCCCGGGCGGTGACCTCCTGCTCCACGTACTCGTAGAGCTCCTGGAGCGAGACGATGCCGTCCCGATTGGCGTCGGCGGCGCCCTTCAGGCCCTCGACGAGATAGTAGGTGAAGATCCCGTGGCCCAGCGCGGACAGCTCGATCGAGACCTCGGACGGGCGGGACGCGGTCACGATGGCGCGCCCCTTGGAGCGGGTCAGCCGCTCCAGGAACAGGTCGTCGACGCCGGTCGAGCGGGTCTTGGTCGACGAGAACGTGCGGCCCCCCGCCGCGCCGGAGTAGCAGGCGTCGATGAACACGACCACGCGCTCCGCCTCGATGCGGGAGAAGATCGTCTGGATGTCGTCCATCGCGAGGGCCGAGGAGAACAGATCGTCCGGGTCGACGTCGATGGGAGCGAGGTACTTGGCGAGGCCATCCCGCTCGACGCCCCGTGGATCCACCTCCGGGGCTCCATGTCCGGCGAAGAAGATGACGACGGTGTCTTCCTTGCGCGCCGAGCGTGCGAGCAAGGTGCCCAGGGCCCAGCGGATGTTCCGCAGGGTCGGCCGGCGCTCCGTCCGGTCGGTCAGCAGCAGGACGTGCTCGGTCTTGAACCCTCCCGGCCCGGTCAGGACCTGGTAGACGGCTTCCGCGTCGCGGGCCGCGTAGCGGAGCTTGGTGATGTCGCGGCTCTCGTAGTCGCCCACCCCGATGATCACGGCCCAGCGCGCGGGCGCCGGTCGGGAAGCCGGAGCCGCCGCCGCGGCCGGCGCCGACGGGGGCGCGTAGGTGATGGTGCGGATCTCCTGGCGGACCGTGCCGGCCGAGTCGGTCGCGCTGACCACCACGACGTTCACGCCCTCCCGGAGCTTCGCGGGAGCGGTGACCGCCATGGACTTCTGCGAGGAGCCCGCCCCGGCGAAGCGTGACACCTCGCTGCCGTTGAGGTCGACCCGGACGAGCGCGATCCCCTTGCTGCCGGTCACGAGCGCGGCCACCACGCTCGTCTCGTCCTCCACCCGCACCTTGTCCTCGGGATACCGCACCGCGATCGACAGCGGCACCACCTTCTCGTAGTACACGGTGCGCGCTTCTTGCTGGGTGGCTCCCTCCGCGTCGGTGGCGGTGACGACGAGCGTGTTCTGGCCTTCCCGCAGCGTGACCGGGGTGTGGAAGGGTAGGGACGACCCGGGGGCGGACTCCTCGCGCCGCGCGACCTCGAGACCGTTGAGCGTCACCACGAGCCGGCGCGGCCCGCGGCCGCCCGCCGCGAACCCGGCCAGGGCGGCGGACTCCTGCTCGAAGCGGCTCTGATCCCGCGGCGCGGAGATCGTCACCGCGAGGGACGCGGTGGGCCGCGCCGGCGCCGGCGGGCGAACACCCGCCGGAGGCGAGGGCCGCGGGGCGCCGGTCGCATCCGGC
>DATFGS010000178.1:0-1026 GCA_035249225.1 Candidatus Methylomirabilota bacterium
GTATCCTCGAAGGTCACGGTGCGATGCGGGACGATCTCGGCCGTGCGCGGACGGTCTGCGAACAGCGTGTCGGGGGCGCTATCGGAGCCGCCCCCGCCGGGCGTTGGCGCGTCGCTCACGACTGCTTGGCCTTCCGCCGTACCAGCACGTTGCGGTGTACCCCGGCTTCTACTGCGATCCGGTGCAACGGCAGCCCTGTTTTCAGGGCGGCATCGACTGCCTGCTCGCGCTTCACTCGTGCCCGCTGGAACTCTAGGTCGGCGTCGGTCAGCAGCACTATCGCGGTGCGCTGGTTGAGGGTCAGCGGCTCGCTCATGGCACGTTAGGCCCGTCTCGCAGCGGGAACGGTGCGGCGTGTCTCGCGGTCAGGCGGCGGTCAGCCGACGACGAGTGCGGGTACTCGAAGCGCAGAATCTCCTCGATGTACCCGAGCCAGTCGGAGCGCATCACTCGCCCTTTTGCCGGAGTCCAGTCGGTCTGCCAGGTGCCGTCCTTCCATGCGGCCGTCGCCTTCTCTAGCTCGTAGGCGAGCCCGGAGCCGGGCGGGATGGAGAGCAGGGTTCCGTTACGGCTCACCGCGCGTACTCCAAGCCGAACACGCGCTCGAACACGCCTTCGCCGCCCTTCTGGATGCAGTAGGCGTACTCCTCGTCGGTCAGCGAGTGGCAGAGCCGCGTCCCGAAGCCGTGCCGCCGCTCCGTGATCTTCGCGTGGCAAACGTCGTGGACGGGGACGATGTTCTCGGGCACGTCGTCGCCGCCCTGCGCTCGCGGGATCAGGTGGTGGTACTCGATCGGGGAGCCGATCAGGGCCGGTTGACCGCAGCAGCGGCACGGCCCGCGCTTCGCGTCGATGATCCGCTGCCACGTCCCCGCGCTCGCCTTCCGGCGATGATGGCGGCGCTCGCCGCGGGCGAGCTGCGTCTCTTTGGAGTAGGGGTGGGCCTCGTTCATTCCGCGAGCCTCGGTTCCCAGCGCCGATCCTGGTCGCGCTCGTCTTGCGCGTCGGCCTCGGTCGTGTCCGGGC
>DATFGS010000179.1:0-16449 GCA_035249225.1 Candidatus Methylomirabilota bacterium
CGGCGGGGCTCCTCGTGGGGCTCCTCTGCCCCGCGCCGCCGGCGGGGGCCCACGCCTCGCTGGTGCGCTCGACCCCGGCGCATCGCGCGGTGCTCGGCCAGATGCCCGAGCGCGTGCAGCTCTGGTTCAACGAGCGGCTCGAGCCCGCCTTCAGCACGGTGTCGGTATGGGACGAGGCGGGCGCCCAGGTGGACGCGCGCGACGTGACGGTGGGCCCGGACGACCCGCGGCGGCTGACCGTCGCGGTGGAGACGCGGCGGGCCGGCCTCTACACGGTCAAGTACCGCGTGCTGTCGGTGGACGGCCACATCGTCGACAGCCGCTTCACGTTCACGGTGAAAGCGTCACGGTGAAAGGACCACGCTCATGACACGACCCGATAGCCGGATCCGCTCGTTCCTCGTGATGGCGGTCGCCGCCGCGGTGGTGGGCCTCGGAGCCGCCGCGGGCTGGGAGGCGGTGCGCGCCCAGGGCCACAGCCACTCGCCCACCGCCGCGCCCGACCCGGGCGGCTGGTACAAGCGCCTGTCGCCGGATGCGCGCGCCGCCGCCATCGAGCGGCAGCTCCGCGGATTCGAGACCACGATGGCCGAGGTCGCGTACCGGTACACCGAGATGTACTTCGGCGGCATCGACGGCAACTGGGACTACGCCGCGCACATGGCTCACGAGCTGGGCGGCGCGATCTCGGTCGGGCTCGAGCGGCGGCCGCAGTATCGCAAGAACGCGGATGCCCTCTTCCTCAAGGGGCCGTACCCGCAGGTGGTCGACGCGATCCGCGCGAAGGATCTCGCGCTGTTCAAGCAGCGCATCGAGGGCCTGCGCGCGGCGTGCACGGCCTGCCACGCGGCGGAGGCGCATCCGTTCATCAAGATCGGGGTGCCGACGGTGCGGCGGAACCCGGTGGTGAACGAGTAGCGGCGCCGGTCGAGAAGACCACCCCTCACCCCGCCCTCTCCCCGGCCGGGGAGAGGGCGGGCGGGGCTGGAGCCGGTCAGAAGTTATCGGGGAACTGGGTGACGATGGCCTCGGCCAGCGGGTCCGCGATCATCTGCATGTGACCCGCGCCGGTGCGCAGCGCGGTGAAGGCCCGGCCCTGGTCCTTGGCCGCCTGCGCGTCGATCACGTCCTTGAGCGTCACCACGTGGTGCTTGCCCAGGTCGGCCACGACCGACCTGGGCAGGTTCGGGTTGGCGGCGGCGAGGAACGCCCCGAAGTCCTGCGTGTAGCCGATCAGCTCGCTCACCGCCTTGTCCTGCTTCGCGCGGTCGCTCGAGGCCACGCCCACCGTGTAGTCCACCACCATGCCGATGTGCCGGCGCCAGAGGGGCAGGAAGGCCTTCTCGGCGTCCGGCCCGTACACCGATCCGATCGCCTTCGCGATCGCGATCGAGTTGGCGTCGAGGGCGCCCGCCGCGGCCTTGAACTCCGCGTCGCGCCCGCCGAGCGCCGCATTGGTGGCGGCGGAGGCGAGGTAGACGTGCTCGCGCAGGACCACGTTCAGCGTGGTCCGGAGCGAGGCCGCCGGCGTGTCGGTCGCGCCCGCGAGGCGGCCCGGGACCTGCTTGACGATGGCGCCCGCGAGCGGATCCGCGATCATCCGCATGTGGCCGGCGCCGGCGCGCAGGGCCGCGAACGTCTTGACCTCGTCCCGCGCGACCTGCGCGTCGATCACCGCCTTGAGGGTGAGCACGTGGTGCTTCACGAGGTCGGCGACGACCGGCTTCGGCAGGTTCGGGTTGGCGCCGGAGAGGAACGCGCCGAAGTCCTGCGTGTAGCCGACCAGGTCGTCGACCGCCTTGTCCTACTTCGCGCGGTCGTTGGTGGCCGCGCCGGTGGTGTAGTCCACCACCATGCCGATGTGCTTGCGCCACAGCGGCAGGAACGCCTTCTCCGCCTCCGGTCCGTACACCGAGCCGATCGCGCGGGCCACGTCCACCGAGTTCGCGTCGAGCGCCGTGGCGGCGGCCTGGAACTCGGGCTGCCGGCCCGCGAGGGCCGCGTTGGTCGCGGCGGCGGCCAGGTAGACGTGCTCGCTCAGCAACGCGTTGAGCCCGACGCGCAGGCTCGCGGCCGGCGTGGCGGACGTGGGCTGGTTGAGGCGGGCGGCCCAGACGTCGCCCACGCCCATCGCGGTGACCGCGAGCAGGGCGAGGCCTCCGATCAGTCGAATCATCGTGCGTTTCATGGTGGTCTCCTCTCCGGTGTCGAGAATGATCACTTCACGCGAATCTCGCCGCGCATGGACTGGTGCCGGCGGCAGAAGTACGGGTAGGTGCCGGGCGCTTCGAGCTCCACGGCGGCGGCGGCCCCCTTGCCCTCGAGCCGCGCGTCGAAGCGCCCGTCGGGCTGCTCCGGCGTGCCCGAGGTGACGGTGTGGGCAATGTCGTCCTGGTTGGTGAAGGCCAGACGCGTGCCCGCCTTGACCTCGAGCCGGCCCGGCTTGAACTGGAAGAGCTGGACGCTCACGCTCGACTGCGCGCCGCCCGCCGCCGCGCCCCCGAGGATCAAGCTCCCCGCCATCAGCGCCATCGCGACCCTGCCGATCCGGTGTGCGTTCATCGCGCCCTCCTGCTCACGTCTACGCGGCGGGCGGGCGTTTGGATGGCGCGGCCCCGCGCGATGAAGAACGAACGGCGGCACGGGCGCTCGGGCCCGTGCCGCCGGATGCGGCGGGATGACGTGAGCGTGCCTAGTTGGGCAGCACCACGCGGTCGATCACGTGGATCACGCCGTTGGACTGGTGGACGTCGTACGTCGAGATGCTGGCCACCGCGCCCTTCTCGTCCTTGAGCACGATGTTGCGGTCACCGTTCATCATGGCCCACAGCATGCCGCCGCTGGCCGTCCGGAGCGTGGCGGTGCCGTTGCCGGCCTTGATGGCCTTCTGCAGCGCCGCGGCGTCCATCTTGCCGGGTACCACGTGATAGGTCAGCACCTTGGTGAGACCGGCCCTGTTCTCCGGCTTGAGCAGGCTCTCCACCGTGCCCGCGGGCAGCGCCCCGAACGCCGCGTTGGTCGGGGCGAAGACGGTGAACGGGCCCTGGCCCTTGAGGGTCTCCACCAGGCCGGCCGCCTTGACCGCGGCCACCAGCGTGGTGTGGTCCGCCGAGTTCACCGCGTTGTCCACGATGTCCTTGCTCGGGTACATCGCCTGGCCCCCCACCATCGGCTCGCTCTTGGCGAGCGCCGCGGCGGGCAGGACGGCCAGCAGGCCGAGCAGCGCGAATGCGATTGTCCGCTTCATGATGTCCCATCCTTTCCGGCTAGAGTTGCCCCGGCGGAGGGGGCCGGCGGGCGCCCCGCTCTCCGGGTTCACCCTGGCTTACGGCGGAGGGGGCGGCGGCGGATCTACGTGGAGCGGTAATTCGTGAACTGCAGCGCGATGCCGAGATCCTTGCCCTTGAGCAGGGCGATGACCGCCTGGAGGTCGTCGCGGTTCTTGCCCGCGACCCGCACCTGCTTCTCCTGGATGGAGGCCTGGACCCGGATCTTGGAGTCCTTGATGAGGCGCACGATCTCCTTGGCCTTCTCGATCGGCACGCCGTCCTGGAGCGTGATCTTCTGGCGCACGAGGCCGCCGCCCACCGGCTCGGGGTCGTTGATGGTCAGCGCCTTGAGGTCGATCCCGCGGCGGTGGAGCTTGGACTGCAGGATGTCCAGCACCGCCTTGAGCTTCATGTCGTCGCCCGAGGTGAGCACGATGTCCATCTTCTCGGGGGTGATCTCGTTCTTGGAGCCCTTGAGGTCGTAGCGCGTCGCGATCTCGCGGCGCGCCTGGTCGATGGCGTTGGTGACTTCCTGCATGTCGATCTTGCAGGCGACGTCGAAGCTGTTCTCGGCGGCCATGGCGGAGTCCTCGGCTAGCGCGGGTCGAGCGGCACCACCGCCGCGTCCTTCGGGGGCGTGAACACGAAGAGCGTATCGCTGATCCCCGGATTGATGGCGACCCGGTTGAAGGTCATGGTGACCGTGTTCTGGAACTGATCGTAGAGCACCGCCTGGCGGACGACGTAGTCCTTGGGGTCCACCGTGATCACCAGGCGCGTGAGGAGCGGGGTCGGCTGCTTCGGGGTGAGATCGAGCACCGGCCGGCCGGTGCCGTCGCGCGGGCTCGCCGGATTGAGGAAGCGCACCGTGAACTCCTCGCGCAGCTTGCCGAGGCCGGACAGGAAGCTGCCCGCCGGCCCCGCGAGGGCCTTGGGCGCGTTGCCCTTGTTCACCTGGTTGAGCTCGGGCGTGTACACCCAGAGCGAGGTGCCGTCGGAGACGATCTGCTGCGGCGCGGGGGCCTTGTAGTCCCAGCGCATCTTGCCACCCTTCTTGAGCAGCACGGTGCCCTCCGCCTTGATGTCCTGGCCGAGGCTCTTGTTGCGCGCGGTCTGGGTGAACTCGGCGCGCAGGTCCACGATCTTGCCGTAGGTGGTCTCGACCCCGTTGACCACCTCGTCGAGGGTCTGGGCTCCCGCCGAGACCGGCGCGAGCAGCAGGAGGACGAGCAGACAGAGGTTCGGGAGGATATGCGGGCGCGCTCCTTTCTTCATATTGCTCGCCTCGCCTTCGGCTTCAACTCGCACCGCGTCGCTTCTGCAGGTATTCGGGCCCGACGAGGATCTCGCGCGGCTTGGCGCCGTGGCCGGGGCCGATGACGCGATCCTGCTCCATCATGTCGATGAAACGAGCGGCCTTGGGATAGCCGAGGCCGAGCCGCCGCTGCAGGAACGAGATGGACGCGGCCCGCTGCGCGATCACCAGGTTCACCGCGTCCCAGTAGATGTCGTCGCGGTCCTCCCCGCCGCCGCCCGGCCCCGCCTCGTCGGCGGGCAGCTCCACGTGCTCGTACACCGCGGAGCCCTGCGTGCGCAGGAACTCGCACATCGCCTTCACTTCCTTGTCGGAGACCCAGGAGCCGTGCACGCGCATCTGCCGGCTCGCGCCGGGCGGGACGAAGATCATGTCGCCGCGGCCCAGGAGCTGCTCGGCCCCGTTGCCGTCGAGCACCGTCCGCGAGTCGACCTTCGAGGCCACCTGGAAGGCGATACGCGTCGGGAAGTTGGCCTTGATGAGGCCGGTCACCACGTCCACCGAGGGCCGCTGGGTGGCGATGATCAGGTGGATGCCGACCGCGCGGGCGATCTGGGCGAGGCGGATCAGCGAGTTCTGCACCTCGCCGGCCGAGACCATCATGAGGTCGGCGAGCTCGTCCACCACCACCACCCAGTAGGGCAGCCGCTCCTCCGGGGGCACTTCCTTGTTGTAGCCCTCGATGTTGCGGACGGCCTTGGCTTGGAGCTGCTTGTAGCGTGCGTCCATCTTGCCCACGATCCACTTGAGCCGCGCGGAGGCCTCCTTGGCGTCGGTGACGACGGGGGCGAGCAGGTGCGGGATCTTCTCGTAGATGCCGAGCTCGAGCCGCTTCGGGTCGATCAGGAGGAAGCGCACGTCGGCCGGCGTGGCCTTGTAGAGCAGCGAGCAGATCATGGTGTTGAGCCCGACCGACTTGCCGCTGCCGGTGGAGCCCGCGATCAGCAGGTGCGGCATCGCGGCCAGGTCCGCGACCACCGGGTTGCCGGTGGTGTCCTTGCCGAGGGCCAGCGGCAGCTTGCCCTTGGTCGACACGAACTCCGGGCTCACCAGGATCTCGCGCAGGTACACCGTCGAGGTCTCCGGGTTCGGCACCTCGACCGCCACGGTGCCGCGGCCGGGAATGGGGCCGATGATGCGCACCGCCGCCACCTTCATCGCCAGCGCCAGGTCGTCGGCCAGGTTCACCACCTGGCTCACCTTGACCCCCGCCGCCGGCTCGAACTCGTAGGACGTGATCACCGGGCCCGGGCTCGCCTGCACGATGTGGCCGTCCACCCCGAAGTCGTGGAGCTTCTTCTTGAGCGTCTGCGCGTTGCCCTCGAGCTCCTCGCGCGTGCGCGAGAGCGACGAGGCCGGCGGCGCGGCGAGAAGACCCACCGCGGGCAGCTTGAACGCCTCCGCCCCGCCCTTGCCGAAGTCGAACGTCTCCTGCCAGGCGAGGCCCTTGTCGGTGAGCCCCGACTTGACCTTCGGCTGCTCCTTCACCACGAAGGGCGGCGGCGCGGCCGGCTGATCCGCCGGCCAGCCCCCCGGCGGCACCGCCGCGACCAGCGGCAGGTCCGCCGACGCCGGGCTCGCGCGCAGGCCCTTCCGGGCCTCCGGGCGCCGCAGCGCGCCGAAGCGCGCCCGCAGCGTGCGCGAGAGCACGCCGTACGGGATGCGCGTGACGAAGAGCACGCCGACCGGGATCAGCGCGATCAGGACGATCCAGGTGCCCACCGTGCCGATGGAGGCGCGGAGCGATTCGGAGACCGCCCAGCCCACCACCCCGCCCTTGTGCAGCCGGTACTCGGCCAGCGTGTCGGAGGCGCGCGCCAGGATCCCGGTGGCGCTGACCAGCAGGATCAGGAGCCCGACGCCGGCCTGCCAGCCGTGGGCCACGCGGGGCCGCACGAAGGCCGAGACGCCGTAGAGTGCCAGCAGCACCGGGAAGAGATAGCCCGCGTAGCCGAAGGCCTGGAACGAGCCCCACCCGAGCCACGCTCCGACGGGGCCCACCGGGCTCGACTGGTCGAGCGGATGCACCATCGGATCGTAGGCGTAGAGCGCGACCACGCCGAAGCCGGCCAGGGCCAGGGCGAGGATGCCCTTGGCCTCGCGCACCCAGCGGCCCGGCTCGGTCTTGCCCTGCCGCGGCCCGCGGCGCCGCGGCGCCCCGTCGCGAGCGCTCTCGCGCGGGCCGGGGGGCAGGATCTTCTCGATCGTCACCTTCTCCGCCATCAGACCTCCAGGATCACGGGCAGGACCACCGGCTTGCGCTGGAATCGCTGGTTGATGAAGCGCCGCGCCGCGCTGCGCACCATGGCGCCCACCAGCTCGCGGTCGAAGGCCTCCGGCTCCCGCCGGGCGGCCAGCGCGTCCCGCACCGCGGTCTTGACCTCGTCCATCAGGGCATCGGCCTCCTTCATGTAGACAAACCCGCGCGAGACGATCTCGGGTCCCGCCACGATCAACCCGGTGGTGCGGTCGATGGTCAGCGCGATCACCAGCATGCCCGCCTCGGCGAGGAGCTGGCGGTCGCGGAGCACCACGCTGCCCACGTCGCCCACGCCCTTGCCGTCCACCAGCACCGGCCCGGCCGGGTACCCCCCGAGCACCCGGGTGCCGGACGCGGTGACCTCGAGCCCGAGCCCGTCCTCGATGAGGAAGATGCGGTCCTTGGGGATGCCCACGCCCTCGGCCAGCCGCGCGTGCTGAAGCAGGTGCCGGAACTCGCCGTGCACCGGCACGAAGTAGCGCGGGCGCGTCAGCGCGAGCATCTGCTTGAGATCCTCCTGGCTCGCGTGCCCCGAGACGTGGACGAAGGCCACGTCCTCCCAGAGCACCTCCGCGCCGCGCCGCAGGAGCGCGTTGATCACGCGCCCGATCACGCGCTCGTTGCCCGGGATCACGCGGGAGGAGAAGATCACCAGGTCGCCCGGCCCCGCGTGGACGTACTTGTGATCGCCCGCCGCGATCAGGGAGAGCGCCGAGTTGGGCTCGCCCTGGCTGCCGGTGGAGACGATCACCTGGCGCTGGGCGGGCAGCTCGGCCAGCTCCTCGAGCGGCAGGATCAGGCCCTCCGGCACCGTGAGGTAGCCCATCTCCTGCGCCACCGCCACGTTCGTCATCATGCTCTTGCCGAGCAGCGCAGCATGCCGATGGCACTTGGCCGCCAGGTCGAGCACCTGCTGGATGCGGTGGATGTGGGAGGCGAAGGTGGCGACGATGATGCGCCCCGGCGCCTCCGCGAAGCGGCCCGCGAGCGCCTGGCCCACGAGACTCTCGGATCCGGTGTGCCCCGGACGGCCGACATTGGTCGAGTCCGAGCACAGCACGAGCACGCCGCGCTCGCCCAACGCCGCGAAGCGCGAGAAGTCCGGCTGCTGGCGGTCCACCGGGTGCGCGTCGAGCTTGAAGTCGCCGGTGTGGACCACGGTGCCGAGCGGCGTCTCGATCGCGAGGCCGATGCCGTCGGCGATCGAGTGCGTCACGCGGATCGGCTCCACCGTGAAGGCGCCGATGACGAGGCGATCGCCCGGCGCGTAGGCGCGCAGGTCGGCCTGCTCCAGCACCCCGTGCTCGGCCAGGCGGTGCTTGGCGATCGCCAGGGTCAGCGGCGTGCCGTAGACCGGCACCGGGAACTCCCGCAGCAGGTAGGAGAGCGCGCCGATGTGATCCTCGTGGCCGTGCGTGAGCACCACGCCGCGGAAGGCGTCGCGCCGCTCGCGGAGGTACGCGAAGTCCGGGATCGCGAAGTCCACGCCCGGCATCTCGTCGTCCGGGAAGAGCAGGCCACAGTCCACCGCCAGGATGTCGGGGCCGCACTCGATCAGCATCATGTTGAGCCCGATCTCGCCCAGACCGCCCAGCGGGATGCACCGCACCGCGGGCTCGCCGGGCGCGTCGATCGGAACGGGATCTGGTCTGTAAGTGGTGTTCATTGCGGCCTTTTCATCCTACCATCGGGCCCTAGCCGGGCCCAAGGAACAGGGCTAGCCCGCGGTGGCGGCGAGCCGGGCGAATTCGGCCAGGGAGAGCGTCTCGGCGCGCCGGCCGGGGTCGATCGCGGCCGCCTCGACGAGCCGCCGGGCGCGCTCGGTCCCGAGCCCCAGGCCCGCGGCCAGGGCGTTCGCCAGGCTCTTGCGGCGCTGGCCGAAGGCCGCGCGTACCACCGCGGCGAAGCGGGCCGGATCGGCCACCGGGACGGGCGGGGTGCGGTGGGTGACCAGGTGCAGCACCGCCGAGTCCACCTGGGGCGGCGGACTGAAGGCGCCGGGCGGGACGGAGAAGGCCAGGCGCGCCGCGACCGACGCCTGGGTGAGGACCGAGAGCGCCCCGTAGGTCTTGCCGCCCGGCTCGGCCGCCACGCGCTCGGCCACTTCCTTCTGGAGCATGAGCGCCATCTCGTCGATGGCCGGCGCGGCGTCGACCAGGGCCGCCAGGATGGGCTTGCCCACGCTGTACGGGAGGTTGCCCACCACCAGCACGCGGCCGGCGGGATCGGGCGCGAGCGCGCGCAGCGACCGGTAGTCGAACTGGCGCGCGTCCGCCTGGCGCACCTCCACGTGGGGCGAGGCCGCGAAGCGCGCCTGGAGCGTGGCGGCCAGCTCCGCGTCGACCTCGAGGGTGAGGAGCCGCCCGGCGCGGGCGGCCAGCGTCTCGGTGAGGGCGCCGCGCCCGGGGCCGATCTCGACGACGAGATCGCGCGCGGTGGGCGCCACCAGGTCCACGATCCGGTCCACCACCGAGCGGTCCCGCAGGAAGTGCTGGCCGAGCGCGCGAGTGCGGCCGCGGGTGGGCGACCGGTACACCGGGGCGCGCGGCGCGGCGGCCCGCGCGTTCCGGCGAGGGCTCACCGCCCGGCCTGCTGGTGCCGCAGATCCTCGAGGAGGGCGGCGTGGACCTCGCGCACGCGCCGCGCCGTCTCCTCGCGGGTTCCCGAGTTGTCGATGACGTAGTCGCCCGCGCGGGCCTTCTCGGCCAGCGGCATCTGGCTCGCGGTGCGGGCGCGCGCCGCCTCCTCGGTACAGCGGTCGCGCGCCATCAGGCGCCGGAGCTGGGTGGCCGGGTCGGCGGTCACCACCACCACCTTGTCCATCTTCTTGTGGCCGCCGGACTCGACCAGCAGGGCGGCATCCCAGATGAGCAGGCCGTCGAAGCCCTGCCGCTCGAGGTCGGCCATGATCCCTTCGAAGCGCGCGCGGATCGCGGGATGGGTGATCGCCTCGAGCCGCTTCCGGCGGGCCGGATCGGGGAAGACGATCGCGCCCAGGCGCGCGCGGTCGAGGCGGCCGTCCGGCTGGAGCACGTCGGGACCGAACTCGGCCACGATCTGCGCGTGGGCAGGCGTGCCCGGCTCCACCACCTCGCGCGCGAGCGCGTCGGCGTCCACCACCCGGACGCTCGGGCCGGCCAGCAGCGCGGTGACCGTGCTCTTGCCGGTGGCGATGCCGCCGGTGAGCCCGACGAGGAGGAAGCGCCTCACACCGCGGCCCAGTCGGCGCCGATCTTCACGTCCACCTTGAGCGGCACGTCGAGCGAGAGCGCCGACTCCATGACCACGGTGGCCAGCGCCTGCAGGCGCGGCAGCTCGGTGGGCGGCGCCTCGAACAGCAGCTCGTCGTGCACCTGGAGCAGCATGCGGCTCTCCAGCCGGTGCGCCTCCAGCTCCCGCGCCATCCGGACCATCGCGATCTTGACCAGGTCCGCGGCGGTGCCCTGGATGGGCGCGTTGGTGGCCATGCGCTCGCCGAAGCCGCGCAGGTTCGGGTTGCCGCTGCGCAGCTCGGGCAGGTAGCGCCGGCGCCCGAGCAGCGTGCCGACGTAGCCGCGCTCGCGGCCCTCCGCGACGGTGCGCGTGAGGTACGCCTTGACCTTCGGATGCCGGGCGAAGAACCGGTCGAGGAACTCCTGCGCCTGCTTGGTGCTCATGTCGAGCCCGCGCGAGAGCCCGAACGCGGTGACCCCGTAGATCACCGCGAAGTTCGTGGTCTTGGCGATGTCGCGCTGCTCCGGGCTCACCGCGTCGAGCGCGACCCCGAAGACCTCCGAGGCGGTGCGGGCGTGGATGTCCTCGCCGCGCCGGAACGCCTCGATCAGGCTCTCCTCGCCCGAGACGTGGGCCAGGATGCGCAGCTCGATCTGCGAGTAGTCCGCGGCCAGGAACCGCCATCCCGGCTCCGGCACGAAGGCGGCGCGGATGCGGCGGCCCAGCTCGGTGCGCACCGGGATGTTCTGGACGTTCGGGTTGCTCGAGGACAGGCGCCCGGTCGCGGCCACCAGCTGGTTGAACGAGGTGTGGATGCGCCCGGTCGCCGGGTTGATCAGGGTGGGCAGCGCGTCCGCGTAGGTGGACTTGAGCTTGGCGAGCGTGCGGTGCTCGACGATGCGCGCGGGCAGCTCGTGGCCGAGGGCCAGCTGCTCGAGCACGTCCGCGTCGGTGGAGTAGCCGGTCTTGGTCCGCTTCACCGGCGGCAGCTTGAGCTTCTCGAACAGGATGTGGGCGAGCTGCTTGGGCGAGCCGATGTTGAACTCCTCGCCGGCCAGCGTGAAGATCTCGCGCGTCGTCCGCTCGAGGTGCACCTCGAGCTCGCGCGAGAACTCCCCGAGCCGCTCCGGGTCCACCCGGATGCCGTGCCGCTCCATGCGCGCGAGCACGGCGATCAACGGCCGCTCGATGTCCTGGTAGAGGCTCTCGAGCCCCACCTCCTGCAGCGCGCGCGGCTGCATCGCCCACAGGTCCCAGATCCAGCGGGCCCGCGTGCCCGGCCGCGCGATGCCCGGCCCCTGCCCGAGCAGCTCGGCGCAGACCTCCTCGAGCTTGTAGTTCGTGCGCGCCGGGTTCAGCAGGTAGGCGGCCACCGCGGTGTCCTCGCACGCGGGCAGCGCGCCGCCGCGGGCCAGCCACCACTCGGCGAGCGGCTTCACGTCGTGGCCGATCAGCGTGCGCCCTCCCAGATCCGGCACCGTGCTCTTCCAGGCCGCGAGCTCCAGCACCGCCGGCCCGGCCTCCGGGTTATAGAGCCCGACCGCGGTCAGCGCGGGATCCGGCGGGCCGCCCTCGCCGACGGCTTCGACGGCGAGCGCCTCGCCCGCGGGCACCCGGGCCAGATAGCTCGCGAGGGCGTCCGCGTCCGCGAGGGCCGGGACGTCGCCACCGGTGGCCTCGGGCGCGGGCTCGGCGGGGAGCTGGCGCAGGAGGCTGTGGAACTCGAGCTCGGTCCAGAGCGCGCGCAGGCGCTCCCAGTCGGGCTCGCGGCGGCGGAAGGCCTCCAGATCCACCACGATCGGCACCCGCGTGCTGACCGTCGCCAGCTCGCGGGAGAGCAGCGCCTGCTTGCGGTTGGCGGCCAGCGTCTCCCGCAGCTTCCCGGGCACCAGCGAGAGATTCTCGTAGAGCCGCGCCACGCCGCCGAACTGGCCGATCAGCTTGGCCGCGGTCTTCTCGCCCACGCCCGGCACGCCCGGGATGTTGTCGATGGAGTCGCCCATCAGGGCCAGGATGTCGGGGATCTGCTCGGGCTCCACCCCCCACTTGGCCTTCACCGCGGCCTCGTCGAAGACCACCCGGTCCCCGCCCCGGCCGGTGGTCGAGAACACGCGCACCCGCGGGCTCACGAGCTGGAGCATGTCCTTGTCCGAGGTGACCAGGACCAGCTCGATCGGCAGGTCGCGGGTGCGATCCACCACGGTGCCGAGCACGTCGTCGGCCTCGAACCCCGGCACCTCCAGCAGCGGCAGGCGCAGGGCCTCGAAGAGCGTCTTCACCAGCGGGATCTGGGTGCGAAGGTCGTCGGGCGTGGGCGCCCGCGTCTCCTTGTAGGCCGCGAACTTCTCCTCCCGGAACGTCGGGCCGGGCGGGTCCCAGGCGACCGCGAAGTACTCCGGATCGTCCTCGCGCAGCAGCTTCCACAGCATCGTGGACATGCCGAAGACCGCGTGGCTCGGCACTCCCTTCGAGGTGGAGAGGAAGGGAATCGCGTGGTAGGCGCGAAAGAGAAAGCCGGGGCCGTCCAGGATGAACAAACGCTCGGTCATGCGGGCTCGCCCGGATCATACACCGGCCTCCCGGCGGCCGCCTCTCCCGTGCCTTTAATCTCCGCACGCTCGGTTAGTATTGACGAGGAGGCCCACGTGACCGGAGATCGATTCCTGGTGGAGGGCGGCCATCCCTTGCGGGGGACGGTGACGCCGGCGGGCAACAAGAACGAGGCCCTGCCCGTGCTCGCGGCCTGCCTGCTCGTCGCGGGCGAGGTGATCGTCGACAACGTCCCGCGCATCCGCGACGTCACCGCGCTGCTGGAGGGCCTCCGCCACCTGGGCGTGCGGGTGGAGGTGGACGGCCACGGTACGGTGCGCCTGGACGCGAGCACGCTCGAGGGCCGCGACCCCGACCCCGCGGTGATGTCGCAGCTCCGGGGCTCCGTGCTGCTCGCGCCAGGCCTGCTCGCGCGGACGGGACAGGCCGTGCTGCCGCCGCCCGGCGGCGATCGGATCGGCCGGCGGCGGCTCGACACCCACCTGCTCGCGCTGAGCGAGCTGGGCGCAAAAGTCGCCTCCGGCCCGGCGCTCCACCTGACGCTCGAGGGCCGCTTCCGGGGCACCGAGGTCTTCCTCGACGAGATGAGCGTGACCGGCACCGAGAACACGGTGATGGCCGCGGTGCTGGCCGAGGGCGAGACGGTGATCCTGAACGCGGCCAGCGAGCCGCACGTCCAGGGCCTGTGCCGCTTCCTCAACACGCTGGGCGCCCGCATCAGCGGCATCGGCACCAACCAGCTCCGCATCCAGGGCGTCCGGGAGCTCGGGCCCGGCCGGCATCGCCTGGGCCCCGATCACATCGAGATCGGCTCCTTCGTGGCGCTGGCCGCGATGACCGGCGGCGACCTCCGCATCCGGGACGTGATCCCCGAGGATCTGCGCATGATCCGCCTGGCCTACCGGCGGCTGGGCGTCGAGACCTCGCTGGACGGGACCACCCTGGTCGTCCCCGGCCCGCAGAAGCTGGAGGTCGCGGCCGACGCGGACGGCGCGATCTCCAAGGTGGACGACGCGCCGTGGCCGGGCTTCCCCGCCGACCTGACCTCGCTCGCGCTGGTGCTGGCGACCCAGAGCCACGGGACCGTGCTCATCCACGAGAAGCTGTTCGAGAGCCGTCTCTTCTTCGTGGACAGCCTCATCGCGATGGGCGCGCGGATCGTGCTGTGCGATCCGCACCGAGCGGTCGTGGTCGGCCCCACCGAGCTGCGGGGCGCCCCGATGGTCTCCCCCGACATCCGCGCCGGGATGGCCCTCATCGGCGCCGCGCTCTGCGCCCGCGGCACCTCCTCGATCATGAACGCGCACCAGGTGGATCGCGGCTACGAGCGGATCGACGAGCGCCTGCGTTCGCTCGGGGCGCGCATCAGCCGAGAACCGGGCGCCTGATCACGGCGAGGCACTTCGGCACGCTGATCTTCAAACTAGCCGTATCGCTCATCCTTCTATGCGTCGCCACTGTAGCGCCCGCCCACACCTCGAGCTTGCAAGACGAGCTCGAACGCGTCGCCGCCTCGGTCGGCGGCAGTGTGGGCATCGGGGTGCGCCATGTCGAGTCCGGCCGCGAGTTCTACCGGAATCGCGGCGTGCGCTACCCGATGGCCAGCGTATTCAAGGTGCCGGTTGCGATTCAACTGCTCGCGATGGTCGAGGAAGGTCGCGCCGATCTGGACAAGGTGGTCGAGTTGCGCGCGAGCGACCTTCGCCCTGGCAGCGGCCGGCTCGTGAAGGACTTCATCGAGCCGAAGCGGATCACGATTCGAGAGCTGCTCGAGAGGATGCTTGTCGACAGCGATGCCACCGCCACCGACTTCCTCTTGCGCGAACTCGGCGGCGTACCGGCTATCCAGGCGCGGTTGAAGAAGTTCGGTCTGGACGGGATCTCGGTGGACCGCACGGCCGGTCACCTGCAGGCTGCCGCGCTCGGCTTCGACGACCTGCCCGCCGACGTCGGCCCGACGTCGTCCGAAATGGATCGGATGATCCAGACGCTCCCGCGCTCCCGGCGCGCCGGACGCATAGCCGCCTTCATGAAGAATGAGCGGGACACCGCGACGCCTGAGGCGCTCGTCGCGATGCTGACAAAGGTTTGGAACGGCGAGACGCTCGGTCCGAAGTACACCCAAGTCCTCATCGACACCATGCATCGCTGCCGGACCGGCAAAGGGCGGCTTCCGGCCGGGCTACCGGCAGGAACAAAGGTCGCTCACAAGACGGGGACGTTCAGCCGCTTGATCACGAACGACGCCGGAATCATCACCCTTCCCGGCAAGTCCGGGCATGTTGTCGCCACGGTTCAGATCAAGGAGTCCCGCCAGCCTCTCGAGGCCCAGGAGCGCGCGATCGCAGAGATCGCGCGCGCAATCTACAACCACTTCACCTCTTCCCGCCTCTAGCCGTCACCTGATAGAGTCCGTTCCATGCCAACCATGAAACGGATCGGGGTGCTCGGTGGGATCAGCCCGCAGGCGACGATCGACTTCGAGGCGCGCGTGCACCGCGTCTGCCAGCAGCTGGTCCCGCAGAGCTGGAACCGCGGCTACCCGCCGATGGTGGTCTGGTACCACCGCCGCCTGCCCCTGCGCGTCGACGCCGATGACCGGCCGCTCGTGCCCCGCGAGATCGACCCGGAGCTGGTGGACGCGGCGGCCTGGCTGGGCCAGAGCGTGGACTTCCTCGTCATGCCCTGCAACGCCGCCCACGTCGGGCTGGCCGCGCTCCGGAAGGCCGCCGGGTGCCCGGTCCTCAGCATGATCGACGTCGCGGTGGACGAGGTCGCGCGGCGGGGCTGGCGGCACGTCGGCGTGCTCGGCTTCGCCGGCGCACCGGCGCCCTACGTCCAGGCGCTGGGCGCACGAGGGGTCCGCCACACGACGATCGACGGCGCGCTGCAGGCGCGCGTGGACGCCGGGATCCGGGCCGTGGCGGAGGGGCGCGAGGGGCCGGCCGATACCGAGGCTGCCCGCGCCGCGGTCGCGGCCGTGCGGGCGGTGCCGGTCGAGGGCGTGGTGCTCGGCTGCACGGAGATCCCGCTGATGCTGGGCGAGGAGGCCCTAGCCAAGGATCTCCTCAGCCCGGCGGCGCTCCTGGCCGAGGCCGCCGTGCGCGCGGCCATCGGTGACATCCCGCTGCCTCGCTAGGCCCCGGACCGGATCTCGCCCCGTCGGCCGGGTAGCCTCCGCGGCTATGAAAGCCGCCCAGGCCCTGGCACAATCATGGCCTGCCGCGAGCTCCCGGGTCGCGGCGCCAAGGAGGAGCCCATGAGATTCGGCCTGTTCTACGAGCTCTCGGTGCCGCGGCCATGGACGCGCGAGTCGGAGCGGACGGTCTACCGGAACGCGCTCGAGCAGGTGCAGCTCGCCGACGAGCTCGGCTTCGACCAGGTCTGGGCCGTCGAGCACCACTTCCTCGAGGAGTACTCGCACTGCCCGGCCCCCGAGCTGTTCCTGACCGCGGCCGCCGTGCTGACGAAGAAGATCCGGGTGGGCTTCGGCATCGTCGTCTGCGTCCCGCAGTTCAACCACCCGATCAAGATCGCCGAGCGGACGGCGGTGCTCGACATCCTCTCCGGCGGGCGTCTCGAGGTGGGCACCGGCCGCTCGGCCACGTGGACGGAGCTCGCCGGCTTCAACGCGAGCCCCGACATCACCAAGAAGAGCTGGGACGAGTACGTCCGCTGCCTGCCCAAGATGTGGACGTCGGACACCTACGCGTACCAGGGCGAGTTCTGGTCGATGCCGGAGCGGACCATCGTGCCCAAGGTGTACCAGCGCCCGCATCCGCCCATGTGGGTGGCGGTGACGAGCCCCGGCACCGAGCTCGACGCGGCCGATCGGGGCCTCG
>DATFGS010000180.1:0-19910 GCA_035249225.1 Candidatus Methylomirabilota bacterium
CGGTGGGGGGCGACGGCTTCGCCATCCGGCAGGGCATCTGGCCGGGCTACGTCGGGCCCTTCGTGGAGAAGGTCATCCCGCTGCTCCAGCAGCGGGGCGCGGTGCGCACGGAGTACACGGGCACGACGCTGCGGGAGCACCTGCGGGAGTTCTAGCCGGCCACCCGGGACACGGTCGGCTCCTGGCCCCGTTCCCGGGACGAGCGCGGCTAGGCGGTTGCCGGTGCGACCTCCACGCCGTTCACCGTGTCGATCGTCTTGTAGTGGCCGGGCGCGGTGAGCTCGAGGAGCTCGACGTCGTCGGACCAGCCGGTCACCGTGTGCGGCAGCCCCGGCGGGATGACGTGGCAATCGCCGGCCTTCAGCTTGTGCTCGCCGTGGCCGTGGTACCGGAAGCTCATCCAGCCCTTGAGGACATAGACGAAGAGGAAGTCGAGCTCGGTGTGCTTGTGCTCGGCGATCGGCGGCTTCGAGCCCGGGACTCCCTTGATCACGTGCGCGTCGTACGCGCCGCCGGTCGCCTCCTCGACGCCAAGCCGCCGGTAGAGGAACTGCGGCCGTGGCGCGCCGTTGTTCGCCTCCAGCGCCTCGAACTTCGTGTCCTCGTGGTGCGTGACGAGCAGCGACTGCTCGGATCTGGACTTCTGCATGGCGGGCCTCCGGCTAGAAGTTGGTGACGACCGCATTATCTTACTCCCGAATCGAGCGCCACATGGCGCTCCGGTGGTGATGGCGTTACCACGGCGGGGAGGTTCGCAGGCATGTCAGGGGACCGTGGTGGGAGGCTCCGGCGAGCCGGGCTTGGCGGCCGGCGGGGGGTGCACGGCGCGTTCCCGGACGTGCGCGGTGGGGGTACGGTCGATCAGGAGACTGAGCAGCTCGGGCCGGCTGTAGTGGCCGCGCGAGTCCATCAGCTGCTTGCGCTTGTCGATCAGCGCGAAGTCGAGGTCGGCGACGACGACGCCTTCGCCCGAGCGGAGGGGTTCGCCCAGCAGGGTTCCGTCGGGGGCCACGATCGCGGTGAAGCAGCCGCCGGAGATCGGGCCGATGTTGCAGCCGGTGTCTTTCATGATCTGCGCCTGCTGGTCGGGATTCAGCCAGGCGGTCGCGCTGACGACGAAGCACGCAGACTCCAGCGCATGCTGCCGGATGTTGACCTCGGTCTGCGAGGAGAACAGGTCGCCGAAGATGGAGCCCGGATACATGGCGGAATGGATCTGCTCGCCGTCGGCCATCATCGCGTACCGGGCCAGAGGATTGTAGTGCTCCCAGCATGCCAGCTGACCGATGCGGCCGGCCTTGCTATCGACGGCGCGCAGGCCCGAGCCGTCTCCCTGGCCCCAGATCATGCGCTCGTGATAGGTGGGCGAGATCTTGCGGCGCCTCTGGATCAAGGCGCCGTCGGCATCGAAGAGAAGCTGGGTGTTGTACAGGGTTCCGCCGTCACGCTCGTTCACGCCGATGGACACGACGACTCCCGCCTGCCGGGCGGCTTCGCCGATGGCGTCCGTGGCAGGGGACGGCACCGTCACCGCCTGGTCGAGCAGCTTCCGCTGCTCGGGTCCGGCGATGTTCTGCAGGGGGGACTGGACGAAGGAGAAATACGGGTAGTAGGGGACCACCGTCTCCGGGAACGTCGCGAACTGCACCCTCTGCTGGCCGAGGTCGTGGACCCTCCGCACGACCTTCTCGACTGTAGCCTCGCGGCTATAGAGCACGGGGCTCAGCTGGACCGCGGCGGCTCTGACGACTCTCATCGACGTCTCCTTGACCCGGGAACGTCCGCTATCCGGAGCCGCCGGCAGACAGCTCCGCGAGGAACCGCTCGGGCGGCACGTGGAGCTCGTTGTGCAGGAGGCAGTCCCGCCGGAACGTCCGGGGATGACACTCGACCCCGCCCTTGAACAGCATCGGGCCCGGCAGGTTGGTCACGTCGTAGGCGCACACGACGATGCTGGGGAGACGCTCCACTGCGCTCGTCACGTGGGCCTCGAGCCGCAGGATCTCCCGGTCCGACGGCCAGCCGGCAGTGCCCCGGCCCCAGTTCAGGTTGCCGAGGACACGGACCGTCGGCATGCCACGATCGACCGCATCCTTGATCCGCTCGTCGACCTCGAGGAGCAGCCCGTCGGCCGACGCGCGGACCGAGGCGACCTGGATCTGATGCTCTTGCATGAGCGCGCGTACGCTCAGGCCCAGACGCTCCAGGCTTGCCAGGAGCCGCCGGTTCGCGGCGTCGTGGCCGATGAGGACGCACCCCTCACCGAGCGACACGCCGGCCGCCAGGAAGCCGGCGGTCGCCTCGAACTCGCGCTCGGACTCCCAGAAGTATGCGATGTGGTCGCCCACCGCGGCGAGCTGGCTCCCGAGGCCGAGCGGGATGTCCCGATCCCGCGGCGCTCGACGATGCAGTCCGCGAGTGCGGAACACGTCGAGTACTTGCTGCCCCTGCTCCGTGGAGAGATCCTCGTGCGCGGGCAGCAGCTGACGGAGCGAGGAGACCGTGAGCCGGACCGCAGATACATGGGACTGGCAGCCGGGGCATTCCTGGAGATGGGCCTCGAGTCGATCGCGCTCCTCCGGAGGCAGCGCTCCGTCCAGGTAGGCGGTCACCAGGTCAGCGAGCTCGTGGCACGTCATGTCCGCGGGGGCCTCATCCGCGCGTCCCGCCTCCTCGGGCTCCCTCGAGATACGGCTCGAGCGCCGCCCGCGCCCGCGATCGCGCTCGGTGCAGGAGGACCCGCTGATTCGTCTCTTGAATGGCGAGAGCGTTACAGACCTCCTCCGACGACCATCCCTCCACGTCGCGGAGCCACAGGATGATCCTCAGGTTCGACGGGAGCGTGTCGATGGCGGTCCGGAGCCTCTCCCGGAGCTCCTTGGTCAAGAGACTCCGCTCCGGCGACGAGCCCGGATCCAGCGGCGGCCGGGCCCAGGGGCCGGCCGCGGGCGAGTCATCCCCGGATAGAGAGTGCGCCGGACTCACCGACGGCTCCGGCTCGCCCCCGCTCTCCGTCGAGAGAGCGGCGGTGAACGGGGCGCTCCGGCTCTCGCGTACTGCGCGCGTCCGGGCGCGATTGACGAGAATCCGGAAGATCCACGTCTTGAGTGATGAGCGACCCTCGAAGGCCCAGATGCCCCGGATCACGCCCAGCCAGGTGTCCTGCACGACCTCGTCGGCGATGGCCGCGCTCGCCACGTAGAGGCGCGCCACGCGGCGCAGGGTCGCGTGGTGCTCGGCGACGAGCCGGGCGAACGCATCCTCGTCCCCGCGCCGAAGCGCGTCGAGACGCGCGGATTCCTCAAGGCTCACGGCGGGTTAGTCCTTGCCAGGCCTCTTCACCTGGCGGCCATCCTACCATGCACGCAGTCTGCCCAGGGCCTCCCCCTCGTCGACCCGTAACGGCCGCCGCCCGGGTTCCCGCGCCGGTTGGTGTAACGAAGGCCTTCCAGGTGGGACCAACCAGCGAGGTCCGTGCCCCGCTGGGGCCAGAAAGGAGATCTCCGATGAAGTACTTCATGGATACCCACGACAGGACCAAGGGCAGCTTCCCGGCCCAGGAGCTCACGGCAGAGCAATTTCGTGCGCAGTTCGATGCGCTCGAGGCGGCCGCGGAGGAGCTCGACGTCTTCGGGCACGCCGCGCACGTGAACCTGCACGCGGGCAAGGCGTTCTGCTTCATGTCGGGGCCGGACGAAGAAGCCGTCCGGAAAGCCCACGCGGCCATCGACTTCCCGTTCGACTCCATCACGGAAGTCAGGCGCGTGACCGGCGCCGACATGCGGCCCTAGCCGGATTGCGAGGGCTCCGCATGTCAGGGACGAGCGGTCAGGTGGCCGGGGTGGCGACCGCGGCCGGGCGGGTGTCGCAAACGGAAGATGATGGGGCAGGGGTGAGTGGGGCTGGGCCGGGGTTTCTCGAATGGGTCACTCGACTCGTACACACGCACCGAGGACGACTCTGCCGCCTGGCCAGGCGAGAAGGGCTGCGAGAAGAGGATTCTCTCGACTGCGTCCAGGACGCGTTCCATACCGTCCTCTTGCTGCCACAGGCTCGGCAGCTGGTCGAATCGAACGAGGATTCGAGCAAGCTGCTCTCGGCCCTGGTGCGGAACCACGCCCGGAATCGGCGCCGCCGACACGAGATCGCGCGCCCACATGATTCGGGCGATGAGACCCTCGCCCTTCTCACCGAGGAGGCGCTGCCGGTCGACGAGCTGATAGCTCAGGCACAGGAGTTTGCCCTGATGATCGGGTGTCTCGATCATCTCGGGAAGCTCCAGCGTGCGGTGGTGTCGCTGCGGATGCTGGACGAGGCTCCCGGCCAGGAGGTGGCTGCGCTGCTCGGGCTGCCGCCCGCGCACGTCGCGGTGCTGTTGCACCGGGCCAAGCAGAACCTCCGGAGCTGCATGCTGTCTGCCGGCTATCGGCCCCAGACGACCGCTCATCGCCGATCTTCTGTAATCTCGCGGCCCATCGAAACCTATTGAGACGTGCGATACGCCACTCACCGCAAAGGAGGACGAGGCCATGAGGTGACGATCTTCGGTATGTCGCGGCCATCGGGATCCATCGAGACGTGCGGTACGTCACTCACAACCAGGGAGGACAAGACCATGAGCGTCAAGCTTCTCGTGCTGTACCCGACCCCCACGGATCTGGAGCAGTTCGACCGGCGGTACGAAGGGGAGCACCTGCCGATGGGAAAGGCGGCCTTGGTCGGTGCGACCGGCCTCGCCTCGCATCGCATTCTCGGGTCGCCCGCGGGGAAGTCCCCGTTCGCTCGACTGACGGAGGTCTCCTTTCCGACGCTGAAGGCGGTTCAGGAGTGCGCGGCCCTGCCGGGCGCCCAGAAGACCCTGGCCCACGCGGTCGAGATCTCGACCGGTGGTACCCCTCACTTCATGATCGTGGAAGAGGAGGGCTGAGCCTCGGGTGGAAGGGGGAGGGGCCGGGATCTTCCCGGCCCCTTCTGCCGAGCCTACACCGAGACCGAGGGCGGCGGGCCCGATGGCACCGGGACACCGGCCGGCGGGCCGGCAAGCGGGAAACCGCCAGGGAGTCCCGGTTGCGCGGGCTCGCTCGGTGGCTCGGGAGGCGTCGCCCTCCGCGAGGCCGCGGCGGCGACGGCCTCCTCCTCGAACCCCTCGACCGCCGGTGCGTGCTCTCCGGTTCCCTCCGGCCTGAACAGGCTCTCGTCCGGCGGAAGCGGCGCTACTCCCAGCCTCTGGTTCGCCGACAGGTACTTCCGCATGCTCCAGGGCCGCGCCTCGTGGGCGGCCACACTGCCGTCGGTGAACTTGACCGGCTTGTACCGGATCTCGGGAAGGCGCTGGCCCGGACGCAGCTGCGGCTCGGGCTCGTCGACGGAGGGGCCGGGGACCGGCGCCTCCGACACCGTGAAGTGCAGCCGCGCGAAGCCGGGGCAGTCGGGGATCTCCTCTTGCTCGTTCTTGAAGTGCAGGTACATGAAGAAGATGGCCGTCGCCGCGAACAGGTGCCAGAAGGCGTGGCCCTGGATCGGGGACGGCGGCGAGAAGATCGGCCAGTCGGGATTGCACAGGGGCTTGTCGGTGTACGAGAAGAACCAGATGCCGAAGGCGGCCACGAAGAAGCCCACCGCGATGCCGAAGTGGTCCATGCCGTGGTGCTTGATCGAGGATCGCGCGAAGACCATTCCCTGGAGCACCAGGGCCGGACCGATGAGGACGACCATGAGCAAGGTCGTGAGAGGAGCGAGGGTGTCCGAGTACAGCATCAAGACGTTGACCACCGTGGCCACGATCACGGCCGTGAAGAAGATGAGGTAGAACCAGACGGGACAGAGGTCCTTCAACCGGACCCAGTTGTAGGCGAGCAGGAACCCTCCGAACAGGTACATCGAGATGCCGTCGCCGAGCCCGCCCGAGGCGGTCATGGAGATGTGGAGCAGCATGCTGCCGGGCCCCATGAAGATGACGACCATGCCATAGGTGAGCGTGTACCCGAGCGACGCGGTCATCCGGTTCGGGTAGGGTTGCCGGTCCGGGCCCGCGAACATGCCGAGGATGATCAGCCCGAACGCGATGAAGCCGAGATCGGAGAAGGTGTTGCCGGGCTGCTCGATCGGTCCGAGGCTGAGGCACTCGCAGAACTTCTGGTCGAACTTCTCCGGGATGGGGCATCCGACCATCTTCTCTTGCAGCCCGTTCAGATGGTCGATCTCCTTGACCGCGTCCTGGTTTCCGCCCTTCGTCAGGTCGCTGACCTTCTTCAGCTTCGTGGCGTAGGCGTAGTTCGAATCGGCGGCCGCGAACAGCCGCTCGAACACGCCGCCCGCCGTGTTGGTGAACACGGTCGTCGGAGGCTCGCCCTTCCACATGGTGAAGGCCGGCACGAACACGAGGGCCAGCGCGATGGCGCTGAAGGCGACCCCGAACGGCAGCACCCACCCGTACGACTCGGCGGCCTCCCGCTCACAGGGCAGGCCGGAGGTGCCGAGCACGTGGCCGGCCCGCACGTGCACCGGGTTCTCGCTGGACGTCGGTCGCACCGAGTCGATCGAGAAGCGCCAGTCGGCGACCAGCGGACCCAGCACGTCGGCCAGGCGCCGGCGCCAGGACAGCCCGGTCACGCCATCCGTCTCGAAATAGGCATAGCGGGCGATCGAGCCGTCTCGATGGCGCACGCCGACGTAGTTGGCCTCGCCCCGCTGGGCGATGGTCTCCACCTTGTCGTAGTACGCCACGATGTGGCCTTCCTTCGCGCACAGGACGTCCGTGCCTCGCGGCATCGACCAGTCGTACGCCCCTTCCTCGGGTCCGTGGTGGCTCCAGAAGCCGCGGGCGCCCTGCAGGCAGTAGCGCTCGCCGAGGTAGGGCAGCTTGAAGTCGCTCCCTCCGAAGCCCATCTGGGTCCGGCCTTCGTTGACGAAGGCGAAGCCGGCCCATCCCGAGAGGGCGCCGAACAGCGCGCCCCCCAGGATCGCGAACACGAGGGAGCCGGCGCTCGGTGGTTCTCCGGCCGCCACCAGGATCACCGCGGCCAGGACCCCGGCCATCGCCGCGCCCACGAGGGCGGAGGCCCAGATGTACGGGCGTGGCATGCCGAGCGTCGGGTCGTCGTCGACCTGCCACTTCCCGCGCCGGCCCGGCAAGTACCCGAGCGAGAAGGCCGCCCAGATGCCGCCGACCGTGCCCACCCCGTAGGGGTCCGGGGACGCAAAACCGAAAGCAGCGGCCAGGAGGTTGGCGGCGAGGAGCACGGCGAAGAGCGCGGACGCGGTGATGGTGGCCGGGGTGCCGACCCCTTCGCCGAAGATGAGCCCGCTCAGATACCCGAAGAACGCGGCCCCGATCGCGGCGATCGACAGCGCGGCCATGCTTCCCCCGATGGCGCCGATCAGGGCGGCCAGCACGGCGGACGCGCCGCAGGCCAGCCAGAGGACGTCCCGCACGACCAGCCAGGTCGGCTCGTGAGACCAGAACATGGGGCCGAGCGTGCCGGTGGGCCCCGGCTCCGGGGTCGGGCGGCCGTGACGGCGCAGGCACTCGCGGCCCTCGGTCCAGGTCAGGTCCTGGTTGAGGCGGGCCGACTTGGCTCGGAGGACGATGTCGGCGTAGGACGTTTGGCCCTTCTTCACCTCGATCCGGTGCTCGAGAATGACCTTGGAGCCGCGCAAGGGCCGTACGCTCCCGGTCACGTCCTCGTAGCCGGCCTTCTCGACCGTCACGGTATAGGTCGCCGGCCGCAGGTTGGTCAGCAGCACCTTCCCGTCCGGACCCGTGGTCTCCTCGAGCAGCCCCTCGATCTTCACCTTGACCCCCTCGAAGCGGGGGTCGGTGGCCCGCTCCCCTTCGGGGGGCGTGTCCCAGCAGACCGCGTGCTTCCACACGATCACTTCGATCTGGCCGTGGGGACAGACGGCGCAGATGCCACCCGCGGGGGTGCTCTCTCCGCCAGGACGGTTCATGCTCGTCGGCTGATGCCGCGGGCCGCTCGGCCGGTCATCGCGCGCCGATCCTGCCAGAGAGCAGAGGAGAGGTCAAACCGAGAGCCACTTGACGGCGACTCTCTTTCGGCAGATCCTTCGGGGCATCGCGCGCGCCGACGGCACCTCCCCGTTCTGCTTACCAGCCGCATCCAAGCGGAGCACGTACCGATTCGGTGAAGAGCGAAAGGCAGAGGTATCTGAGATGAAGAGCAGCCGCATCCCGGCGATCGTGATCTTGGTGGCATTGCTCGCGGTCCTGGGGTGCGCCGGCAAGCAACCCGCCGTGACCCAGCACGAAAAGGAGTCCACCGAGCCCGCGGCGATCCGCCCATTCCGCGTCGACATCCCGCAGGCTGCCCTCGACGATCTTCGCAAGCGCGTGCTCGCGACCCGGTGGCCCGACAAGGAAACCGTTCCCGATCGATCGCAGGGAACGCAGCTGGCAAGCCTCCAGGAGCTGGTCCGCTACTGGGGGACCGAGTACGACTGGCGGAAGCTGGAAGCGAAGCTCAACGCCCTGCCGCAGTTCGTGACGACGATCGACGGGCTCGACATTCATTTCATCCACGTCCGCTCCCGTCATCCGAACGCCCTGCCGGTCATCATCACCCATGGCTGGCCGGGGTCCGTCACCGAGCAGCTCAAGGTCATTGGCCCGCTCACCGACCCCACCGCGCACGGCGGGCGTGCGGAGGACGCCTTCGATGTCGTCATCCCCTCGATGCCCGGTTACGGCTTCTCCGGCAAGCCGACGGCCCCGGGCTGGAACCCGGATCGCATCGCGCGAGCCTGGGCGGAGCTGATGAAGCGCCTGCGCTACCCCCGCTACGTCGCCCAGGGCGGCGACTGGGGCTCACCCGTCTCGAGCGCGATGGCGCGCCAGGCGCCGGCCGGGCTGCTCGGCATTCACATCAACTTGCCGGCCACGCTACCGCCCGACGTGGCCGCGGTGCTCAACAGCGGTGGGCCGGCGCCGGCGGGACTGTCCGAGAAGGAGCGCGCGGCGTTCGATTCGCTCGATACGTTCTACAAGATGCGCAGGGCCTATGGCGCGATGATGGGCACGCGGCCGCAGGTGATAGGCCAGGCCCTGACCGACTCTCCGGCGGGGCTGGCCGCCTTCATGTACGACTACAACAACGGCGAGCCCGAGCGTCTGCTCGGCAAGGACGATTTCCTGGACAACGTCACGCTGTACTGGCTGACGAACAGCGCCACCTCGGCGGCGCGGCTGTACTGGGAGACCAGCGGCCAGAGCGTTCTTCTCGCGGCCGCGCAGAAGACGTCCGAGATCTCGCTGCCGGTGGCCATCACGGTATTTCCGGGAGAGGTGTACCGGGCCCCGGAGACATGGGCGCGGCGCGCCTATCGCAACCTGAGCTACTTCAACGAGGTCGATCGGGGCGGGCACTTCGCGGCCTGGGAGCAGCCCGAGCTCCTTGCCGCCGAGCTCCGGGCCGCCTTCAGATCACTTCGGCCGGCGAGATGACCCGTCGTCAGGGCTTCCAGAACCCCTGCGATGGGATGCGGAACGCGCGGTTGAAGCGCGAGGAGGAATTCTCCCACGCGATGATCATCGTCAGCTCCGCGATCGTGTCGTCGTCGTAGTGCCGTCGCATGCGCGCGAAGAGCTCGTCGGTGACGTCGCGGCGCGTCTCCGTGATCGCGTCGGCGTACTCCAGCGCCACCTTCTCCGCGTCGCTGAAGAGCGGACTCTTCGCGTAGTCGTTGAGCGCCTCGATCTTCTCGGTCGAGACGCCGTTCCGGCTGCCCACGGCAGCATTGACATCCTGTCAGAACTCGCAGCCGTTCCACCAGGCGACGCGACGGTTGAGGAGCGCCCTGAGCGCGGCGGGCACGCGCTTAGTCTCTTGCTGGAGCGCGGTCCACATCTCCTTCGCGGCCCGGAAGTAGGCCGGGTTGCGCGCATAGAAGAGGTAGGGATGGAGCGGCTCGCCCCGGAGCTTGCGCTGTTCCTCGAGCGTGTCGCGCAGGTCGTCCGGGAGCGTCTCGACGTCGATCGGCGGGATTCGCGTTCTGCCTTCCAGCATGGCCACCTCCTTCAGGTCCGGCTATGGGCTGATCATGGCCGCGATCTTACATCCGAAACGGTCGGACGCGCCGGAGGGACACTTCGACGGTGACCGAACCGTCTACCGGGATGCCCCGGCCGCGTTGATCCGGAAGGTGTCCTGGAAGCCCCGCCGGCCCGACGGGGTGACGATGACGGCGTGGCTGCGCGCCGCCCTCTCGATCCAGCCGAGATCGAAGCAGCGCTCGGTGATCGCGGCCCCGAGCGCACCCGCGAGGTGGGGGCGGCGCTCGGTCCAGTCGAGGCAGAGTCGGCACAGGTGGCGGCGGGGCGGACGGCGTGGCGGAAGCGGGACCCCGAACGCGGTGAGGAAGCGGGAGCCGGCGGAGGTGATCTCGGCGACGGCGTCGTCGAGCACGAGGTATTCGTGGGCGACAAAGGAATCGATGAGATCGACGCTGAGGCGGCCCGCGAGGTGGTGGTAGCAGATACGGGCCGCACTGAGGGCCCGCGCTTGGCGGGAGAGCGGGCGGTGGTGCGGTCGCCTCGCGAGCGCGACGGCGACGATCCCGTCGAGCATGTCGGCCACCGCCGGCAAGGCCAGGCGGAAATAGCGCCGCCGCCCACTGCGGAGGGCCGACAGCACGCCCGCTTCGGTCAGCTTCGCGAGATGCGTGCTGGCGGTCTGAGGCGTGATGCGCGCCGCCGCGGCGAGCTCGCTCGCGGTGAGGGCCCGGCCATCGAGAAGCGCCGAGACCATCGTCGCTCTCGCAGGGTCCCCGATCAGCGCCGCGATCTCGGCGATGATGGGGCCGGTAATCATGTCCGCAGTCTGATCACGTGCACCGGTCGCTCGTCACCGCGTGCCGAGGCCGGGGCCTGCCCTCGAGCCGCGCGGATGAGGTGGCCCGAGGGTAAGCCGGTGGTCCAGACAGATCAAGGGCCGGCGCACGGCGCTCGACCGCTTCGCTAGTAGAGGACGGGCCCCGAGGGGAGGTAGAGCTCGGGCCGGCCGAACGGCCGCGCGGCCGTGAGGAGGAGCGCCGTCTCGTCGCACCCCGCCGCCGGGCCGATCCGCTCCCCACCGGTAGGCGAGGGCGGCGAGCTCGCCGCCGGGCTCGATGGCGACCGCCGCACCGCCGTCGCGCCGCCAGTGGGCCAGGTCGTCGGCGCGGCGGTGGCCGAAGACCTCGGCGGTGCCGTCGCCGTCACAGCGGGTTTGGGCCGACGACTTCCCAGTGGTAGTGCTCCCGGAGCCTGGTGCGCTCGTCGTCGCCGGTCGGTTCGGGGCGTTCCAGGAGCGCCTCGACGTACCTGCCGGCGGCGGCCGGGGTGTACAGAAACAAGACGCGGGCGGTTTCGCCTCCGCTGTTCTTCCAGGCGTGCGGTAGGTTGCGGGGGAAGAACGCGCAGGTGCCGGGCCCGCCGACGGTGATCTCGTCGTCGATCTTGAAGGTGACCTCGCCCGTGAGCACCCAGGCGACCTCGTCGCTGTCGCGATGTAGATGGAAGAGGCTCTTGGTGCCGGCAGGCACGGTCTCCTCGAACAGCATGATGCTCTCGTTGGTCTCGTGGCCGAGGAGCTTCAAGGCGGCGAAGCGGCCGGGTGTCGTCATGTCGAGACGCCTTCCGCCGGCCGCGGGCACGACGAAGCCTCTGGTTGCCGTCATCGTGGTGTCCTCCCCGGCACCTCGCGCAGCCACTGCAGGAAACGCCAGCGGTGGCCCTCGAGGTCGAGCGCCTCGTAGACGCGATAGTCCCGCAGGTGATCGTGCAACCGGCTCACGATCTCGGCACCCGAGGCGAGCGCGCGCTGGTGGTGCGCATCGATGTCGTCGACGTGCACCGTGATGTACTGGCTCGCGGTGCCGGCCCGCTTCGGGCTGAACGCGCCGTGGGCGCCCTGCGCGCCGAGCCCGATCATGCCGTCACCGAACTCGACCATGGTGTAGTCGATCGCGCCGTCTGCGCGCACGCCCCGCGCGGCGGCAACTTCGCGGAACCCGAAGGCGCGCTCCAGGAACGAGAGCGCGGCCCCGACGTTCTCGTAGGGAAGCCGTGGAATGATGGTTGGTCGTCGCATCGGCTGGACCTCCTGCCGGATCGCCGCCATGAGCGCCGCCTTTCCCCGGTCGAGCACCGCCGGCTCGAACGCGGCCTCGCGCCGCAGCTTCTTCGCCAGGTCGACCGGCTTCATCGTGATCTTTCCCTCTCTTTCCCGTTCGGCTCGAGCAGTTCGCGCAGACGCGCGCGGGCGCGGTTCAGCCGGGAGCGCACCGTGCCGATCGGCAGCTCGAGGGCCTCCGCCACGCGGTGGTACGACAGGTCCTCCCACGCGAAGAGCAAGAGCGCCTCGCGTTCGCCGTCCGGCAGTGCCTCGATCGCGTCGGCCACGCGCGGGAACAGCAGGCGCGCGTCGAGCGCGGCGGCGCTCGCGCGCCGCTCCGCCGGCTCGCGACCCGCCGCCATCCGCGCGCTCGCGCGCAGCCGCCGGGCCTCGCCGCGCCGGTGCTTCCGCAACAGATTCGAGCCGATCCCGTACAGCCACGGGAGCGCGCTCGCGCGCGACGCGTCGAACGTCTTGCGCCGCTCGAACGCGACCCGGAATAGCTCGCCGACCAGACCCTCCGCGGCTTCGGCGCCCGCCCGGCGGCCCAGGAAGCGCAGGATGATGGCCGCGTGGCGGTCGTAGATCAGCCCGAAGGCCTCGGGCTCGCCCAGCGAGCGGCCGATCACCTCCGCGTCCGAGGGAGAGCCCATCGTCTTCCTTTTCCCGATCGCGGGGTTTGGTTCGCGGGGCGCGAAAGCTCCCTGGACTAGGCCGCCGGGGCTCGGCGCCCGGCCGGGGCGAGGAGCAGCCGGCCGCCGACGACCAGCGCGAGCGCGCCGACCGCCGTCACGAACACCCGCGCGTTCTCCTCGCCGAGGAGGCCGCTCGCGAAAGGGCCGAAGAACATCGCGGCGTCGACGCCCACCCGGTACAGGCCCATCCGCCACGCCAGGTGCTCGGCGCGGGTGTGCTCACGGATCACGCCGACCGGCAGCATCCAGCCCGCCAGGCCCAGCCCGAAGCCGGCGCAGCCGGCCACGAACCACGGCAGCGAGCCGAGGCCCACCGCGGCGGTGCCCAGCCCGAGCGCCACGATCACGAAGCCGAGGACCGGCGTGCGCCCCAGGCGGTCGGCCAGCCGCCCCACCGGCAGCAGCGCCACGAGGTCCACGGACTGGGCCAGCATGAGCAAGCCCGACACACCGGCGCGGTCCAGGCCGAACTCGCGCGTCGCGCGGAGCGGGAGGAGGAACTGGCTCACCGAGGACCACGCCAGCGCCAGGACCACCCCGACCGCGAACATCGTCCAGAGCGTGGGCGACATGCGATCCGCGCGGCGGGTGGCCCGGGCCCGCGATGCCGGTGCATCCGGCGCCGGTTGCCCATCGGGAAAGCGCCGGCGGATGATCGGCACCGCGGCGAGGATCAGCAGCAGGGGCGAGGAGGCGATCAGCAGCGAGATGCCCCAGCCCCAGTGGCCGGGAAGCACCCCGACGAGGCCCAGCCCGCCGAGCACGCCGATCATCGCGGAGAACTCGAACACGTTCAGGCGCATCGAGGCCCCCGGCCCCCGGTCGTCGAGGAGCAGGGCGATGAGCCCTCCCACGGTGCCGAGCGTGTACGCGAAGCCCAGGATCAGACGCCCGAGCACCAGCAGGGGAAACGATCCGGAGGTCGCCAGGAGCACCGTGCCGGCGAGCATGAGCGCCGGCGAGGCGCACAGCGTGGTGCCGAGGTAGCGGCCGGCCAGCCAGCCCGAGGGGATCGCCGCGGCCATGCGGGCGAAGCCCAGGGCCCCGGCCACGACCCCGAGCTGCCAGTCGGCCAGCTCGTTGGCGCGCCCGATCTCGGGCAGGAGAGGGCTGAACGCGCCCATCGAGAAGCAGCTGCAGAGGCTGATGAGGCAGAGCAGCGCGGTGCTGCTCAAGGCGCGAACGGACCGCACCTCCGTCAGGAGGCGGACCAGGTTGCCCGGCCGCTCAGGCCGCGACCCTCATGCGGCAGAAGCAGGAGGCCTTCACCGGCACCTCGGACCTGGCCAGAGCGAGGTCGAGGCGCTGCTTGATCAGGGCCGCCTCGACCTTCTCGCCGCGCCGGGTCAAGCATTCGTGCAGCCCGTGCAGGCTCCAGAGATTGTCGGGATGCTGGCAGGCCCGGCTGAGCTTGCCGTCGAGGCCGAGATCCGAGCGGTAGACCGCCTCGGCCTCGGCGACCCGGCCCTGTTCCAGCAACAGGGCGCCGAGCGCGTGCCGGGTCGGCTGCATCCAGCCCCAGGGCTCATCGTAGGGTAGGGCGTCGTCGAGCTCGACGGAGCGGCGCAGGTGGGCGAAGGCGACCTCGTGGTTGCCGCGCCGGTACTCCAGCTCGCCATTGAGCATCGCCTCGGCCACCGCGAGCAGGTCCTGGACGGTGTTGTTGTGCACCCGCCGGCTCTTCGGCACCCGGAGCCTCGCCTCGATGAACGCCGCCTTGGCCGCCTCGGCCTCGGCGATATGCCCGAGCGCCGAGTGGGCCACCGACTGCGCGTAGAGCATCATCGCGGTCGTCGAGCAGTAGAGCTCCCGGTCGGTGGGCAGCTCCTGGGCGATGATCTCCTGCCACTTGCCGAAGCGCACCAGCACGTGCTGCTTCATCGACAGGTAGCCCTCGACGAAGTCGGCCATCGGCGGCGAGGGGATGCGCAGGAGCGCCTCGGGGGTGGTATCGATCATCTCCTGGGCCGCCTCCATGGCCGCCCGATACTGGCCCAGGAACATCGCCCCGTAGATGGCGAAGTGGTAGTCGTGGGTGCGGTAGAGCGCATACACGTTCATCGCCCCCTCGCGGGCCAGGAACTTGCGGTCGGCGACGATCGCCCTCTGGTTGTAGACCAGCACGTCGCGGTAGTGGCCGCAGAGCACGTCGATGTGGGTCGGCATGTGGATCAGATGCCCGGCATCGGGCACCAGGTCGCGCAGCCGGTCGCCCGCTCTCAGCGCGCGTTGCGGGAACGGCGACATCTCCATCAGGTGGACGTAGAGGTGGAGGAGCCCCGGGTGGTCCCACGAGGCGGGGAAGTCGCGGAGGGTGCTCTCCAGTACCTCGACCGCCTCCGCGGTGCCGGCGCCCTCGGCGACGCCGCCCGACCTGAGGTCCCACATCTGCCAGGGCGTCAGGTTCATGATCGACTCCACGAAGACGGCGCGCACCTCGAGGTCGTCGCGGTGGGCGCGGAACACCTCGCGCATCGCGTCCGCGTACGCGGCGTCCCAGGGCGACTGGTCCTCGATGGCCTCGCGCTGCGGATAGCGCGCGGGCAGGGCGCGGATCAGCGCCTGCTCGACCAGGCTGGCGCCGCCGACACGGGCCAGCGCGCCCTGCATGGCGTCATACGCGGCGGCGAGCGCAGCCGCCTTGCCGGCCGGGTCGTAGCGGTTCCAGGGCAAGTTGTAGTTCGGGCCGGCCGCGTAGGAGATGCCCCAGTAGGCCATGGCGCAGCCGGGGTCGCGCTCGAGCACCTTCTGGAAGCAGGCGATTGCCTCGGCGTGGTTGAAGCCGAAGAGCCAGTTGAGGCCCCGGTCGAACCAGAGCTGCGCCTCGGGCACGGTGGTGGTGACCTTCCGGGCGTATGAGCCGAGGTCGTAGTACTCCATGTGACCCTCCATTGCGGTGGGAGTTGCGCGGGCCGTCACGCTCCTGGCGTCTGGGTCCGGGGGATTATGCCACGAGGACGCGGCCGGCGCACGGGACGCGCGCGGCCGGAGCCACGTTCAGTCATCGATCGCCTGGTAGGCCGACGTCCAGAAGTCGAGCACGACCGGGGGCAGCCGCAAGGCTCCTGGACGGCACTGCGCCATGAGGACGCCGACCATGTCCTCCCGCGGGTCCACATACAGCGATGTGCTGAACGCCCCGTCCCAGCCGAAGCGACCGGGCACGCCGGCGACCTCGTCGCGCCGGGTCACGATCGAAAGGCCGAGGCCCCATCCACGGGAGTCCCAGAAGTGCTCGAAGAACGGTGAGGCGGCCTTCTGCTCGGGCGTCAGCTGATCGGTGGTCATGAGCTCCACCGACAGCCGCGACAGGATCCGGTCTTTACCGTATGCGCCGCGGTCGAGCATCATCCGGCCGAACGCGAGCAGGTCGTCGGCGGTGGAGACGAGCTGGTCCCCGCCGCCCGACTCGAAAAGGCACGGATCCGCGAGGAGATCGCGGCGAGCCTCCTCGAGGACCGTGATCTCGCCGCTCGAAAAATCCGTCTGGTAGCAGGTCGCGACCCGGTCGAGCTGCGCTTTCGGCACCGTGAAACCGGTGTCCTTCATGCCGAGGGGCTCGAAGATCCGTTTGCGCATGAAGGCCGACAGCGGCATCCCGGAGACGCGGGCGATCAGAACACCCAGGATCTCGGCGCTCATGTGATACAGCCACCGCTCGCCCGGCTGACTCGCAAGCGGCAGGCGACCGAGGCACCGCATGAATTCGTCGGGAGTCCCCGGGAACATCCACGCGCTAAGCGGCAGGCGGGCTTCGACCAGCGCTCTCTGGAGCGGGCACGTCGGCGAGATGAACGCCACTTCGCCGTACCCGGAGCGAAAGGACAGCAGGTCGCGCAGCGTGATCGAGCGCTTCGCGGGCACCGTGTCGTCGAGCTCGCTGTCAATCGTCCGCAGGACCTGCCGGTTCGCCAGCTCCGGCAGGACGTCATCGACGGGGTCATCCAGCCTGAGCTTGCACTCCTCCACGAGAATCATCGCGGCTACCGCGGTGATCGGCTTCGTCACCGAGGCCAGGCGAAACAGCGTGTCCCGCCGCATCGGCGCGGTGCGGTCGAACCCGAGGGTGCCGAGAGCGTCCACGTGCTCCTCCCCCCGCCGGCTGATGAGCGCGACGAGGCCCGGCAGTCGGCCGTCGCCCACATGCCGGAGCAGGGTGTCGTGCATCCTCGCCAGCCGCGCGGGGGAGAGTCTGCCGCTCTTCGATTTCATGGGGCGCATTGTACCGCCCGCACCGGTCGGGCGGAGGTCCGCCCCGCCGTCCGGGGATCGGAACCCTGGGGCGTGCAGCCATCGCTCCGACGCCGGACACCTGTCAATTTTCGACCACGGAGACTGACACTTCCGGCGCCGTCACGGCGGTCTGCGCCCTGCAGGCCTTTGAAGAGGCAGGTGTCTGGAAGATCTTGCGCCTCCCCAGGCTGGCCCGACCCTTGCTCTCTCCCAGATCTGGCTCACCGGGCTGCACGGTAATTACCGAGCAATCCGAGCTTCTCGGGTGCGAATGACTCCGGGGGGCGGAAGGTGGCGGGGATGCCGAAATTGACCCTCGTGATGGAGCGCAAGCCGGTGCGGGTGTTCGAGATGAACTCGTCCGTCATCAACATCGGACGCTCGGAGGACATGCAGCTGAGGATCGACGATGCCTCCGTCTCGCGTCGCCAGGCCCAGATCCGGTTTGGCGCTCACGGCACCTGGACGATCGCGGACCTGGGGTCGATCAACGGCACCTTCCTCAACGGGCAGCGCCTGACGGCGACCCAGCCGCTCAAGCGCGGCGACGAGGTGTCGTTCGGGAAGTTCTCGCTGTTCTTCGACAGTGCCATCGTCGAGCCGCCGGGCCCCGCCGCGGCGGCCTTGAAGCCGGGGGGCGCGCTCACCGAGACGGTGTACATGAGCGGCGAGGAGGCGGAGCGTCTGCGTCGGGCGGTTGCCCAGCAGCGCCGGGCCCAGCTCCAGTGGGAGGCCAGGGGCCAGCGCGGGACCTTCTATCTGAGCGGCGGAGGAGCTCTCGTCGGACGGAGCCCGCTGTGTCACCTTCAGGTGCCGGCCGGCCCGAAGCAACACGTGCTCGTGCTGCGGACCCAGTTCGGGTTCGAGGTGCGGAACCTCTCGTGGTGGCACCGCATGAAGGTCAACGGATGGGCTTTCGAGCAGGCGACCCTCGAGAGCGGAGACGTCATCGAAGTTGGCGGCCTGCGCCTGACCTTCCTCGACGAGCTCGTGCCTCAGACCTCACGGCCGGCTCGGACCGGAGGGCCGGAAGCCGTCGACGCGCAGGCGTCCTGAGCTCACCATGCTCAGCGTCGTCGTCGATCGGGTCGACCGCTACGAGATCCTCGCCGAGCTTGGTCGCGGCGCGACCGGGGTCGTCTACAAGGCCCGCGATCCGGAGCTCGATCGGCTCGTCGCCATCAAGACCCTTCGGCCCGCTCGCGAGTTACCCGCGGAGCAGTCCCGGCAGCTCCAGCGGCGTCTCCGTGGCGAGGCGGCCATGGTGGCGCGCCTCAACCACCCGAACATCGTCGCCATCTACGACGTGGTCATCTGGCACGACGTGCCGTGCATCGTCATGGAGTACCTGGAGGGCTGGACGCTCGCGCAGCTCATCACCGAGCGTCCGCTGGGACCGCCCCGGGCGGTGGATATCGTCCTCCAGATGTGCGACGCGCTGGAATATGCCCATGCCCTCGGAGTGGTTCACCGGGACATCAAGCCCGGGAACATCCTGGTGAGCGAAAGCGGGCTGGCCAAGCTGGGAGATTTCAGCATCGCGCAGCTGACCGGCCAGGGCGGGCAAGAGGCGGGAGCGATGATCGGCACGCCCGGGTACATCGCGCCCGAGCAGGTGACGCACGGAGCGACGGACGCGCGGAGCGATCTCTTTTCCCTCGGGGTCGTGCTCTACGAAGCCGTATCCGGGGTGCGGGCATTTCCCGGCTCGGATCTGGCATCGGTCCTGTATGACATCGCCCACGTCGAGCCGGCCTCGCCTCGGGACTACAACGCGGCGGTCACCCCCGCGCTCGCCGCGGTCATTCGACACGCCATGAGCAAGCGACCGGACGGACGCTACGAGAGCGCCCACGCCTTCGCGCTGGCCCTGGCTCGCGCTCGTGATGTCACGGGTGCCGCCACCGGGGCCGGCCCCCTGCGGACGGTGCGACGAGCGCTGACCCTTGGACTGGCGGGCCTGGTCATCGCCGGGAGCTCGGGCCGCTCCTCCGAAGCTCTGCGGGAGGTCAGGCCACCGGCCGGGGCGCCGGGTGGGGCGGCGGTGGTGGCCGCCGCTCCGGCTCGTCCGCGGCCGACCGGGCCGAATGAGATCCAGCGGCCGTCCGAGCCGATCGCCAAGGGGCTGCACGCGTCGGATCCGATCCCGCGTCCGGAGAGAACGGGCCGGCGAGGTGTCGCCCCCGGCACCGTCGAGGGAGGCCGGACCGCGGCGCGCGCAGAACACCCGGTGACGCCGCCGCGCGCGGGTGAAGCGCCCGTCACCGCGGGGTCGGCTCCACGGCAGGGGTGTCTCAGTGTCAACGCCGTTCCCTTCGCCACCGTGCTGGTCGATGGCCGGCTGCTCGGGGAGACTCCCGCGGCGTGTCTGCGCGTGGATGTGGGGGAGCGCCGGATCCAGTTCCAGCAGGAGGGCGAGCGGAGCCCCGAGCGCGTGATACGCGTCGGCGATCAGCACACGATGGAGCACCCGGCACGACTGAGCTATGACTTCAGGTCGCGGCAGTTCGGCGACGGAGGTCCTTGAGCGATGCGTCCGGTGAGGCGCGGTGCGTGGCGGATCTGGCTGATCGCGGGCGTGTGCGGCCTCGCGGGCGCGGGTTGTGCCGCTCTGGACCGAACCGCGGAGACGATCGTGACGCCGGTGAAGTACGCCTGGGCGGGGGCGGGCAGCGGACTCCGCACGAACCTGGAGCGCGGGCTGACGCAGTTGGAGGCGGGGGATGCCCAGGGTGCGGTGCGGTCGCTGAACGACGCGCTCTGGGACCTGCAGCGAATCGAGGACCGCGGATTGCGGATGGAGGAGCTCGCGCGGGCCCACCGGGCGATGGGGGATGCCTACCGGAGCGTGCGGAAGCCGGGCTGGGCGGAA